>JAHZJA010000724.1 GCA_022601155.1 Deltaproteobacteria bacterium
CCGATTGCAAAGACGTCTGCGCCTCCGCGGGCGAGCCGGTCTGCATCGCCCCCATCGAGAGCTGCAACGTCATCGATGACGACTGCAACGATGCCTGCGACGAGGGCCCGCTGATGGGCTGCCGGGTCGCCGTGCATCGCTCCAACAGCCCCACCATCGGCCACTTCTACACGACCGATCTCGCCGAAGCCCAAAGCGGCGATCTCAACCTCGAGGCCGAGAGCTTCTTCCACCTGTATGCGCCCGGCGTCGAGGGGCTGATGCCGTTCTTCCGCTGCATCAAGGGCAACGGCAATCGCTGGCTGACCACCTCGACCGACTGCGAGGGCACGGCGGCTCCCGAGCTGACGCTGGGCTTCATCGCGGCCGACGAACGCTGCGGATCGGCGCCGCTGTATCGCTTGCGCAACCCTGGCCCCGATTTCCACTTCTATACGACCAGCGCCGCCGAGCGAGACAACGCCGTCAACAGCCTGGGCTTCGAAGACCAGGGCATCGCCGGGTACATCTGGTCGAGCCTGTAGACGCGAGCGCACCTCGACGAAGAGCGCAACCGCAGGCCCGCCGGATCGGCGGCGCGGTCGGCATGCCCCAGTCGTGCCCCGCGACCCGGCCCCTGGCTTCGTTCGGCACGCGACGCATGCCTTGGCGTGCTATGCCGTAGTCCATGAGAGGCGCTTACCTTGTGGGTATTGTTTCCATCGGTGCGACCTTGCTCGGTTGTGGCGACGACGCGGGCATCGGCACGGGCAGCGGGGGCAGCAGCACTGGCACATCCCCGCCGGTCACCGGTTCCGAGGGTTCGACGACCGCAGTCGACGACCCCATGGCCACCTCCAGTGGTGGGCTGGACTCGACCGGCACCGGACCCGGCCTACCGCCAGTCGACTGCAGCGACTTCGTGGGCCAGGCCACCCCCGAGCAAGTCGCGATGACGCCCCGGGAAGACGAAGAAGCGGAACAACTCGCGCTGGAGGCCAGCGGCGAGGTCGTCGCGCCACAAGACATCTACGCCCGCACGGTCGCCGATCTCCAGACCATTCGCGACGACGCGCCCACGCTGACGAAGGTCCACGCCCGCCCCAACTGGGCGCTCGACGCCCTGTGGGTCGCCCTCACGCCGTCGGCCCTCGACGCATTGAACATGGGGACCTACCAGGGCTGGGATTGCCCCAATGCCCTGTATGGAGTCCAAAGCGTGGACCCCGAGGTCTTGGCCGACACCTCCGAGATCCGATACCCCGGCCGCTTCAACCCCGAGTTGATCGTCGCCGACTACGAAGCGTTGGATACGGTCCTGGATGCGAGCCCCGTCATCGGCGGCGGTGATGGCAATGATGTCTGCCTTGCCGTCGACGGCGATGTCCATACTTATATCTTCGACCAAGGCCGCGGCGATTGCCCGGCCGGCTGCACCGAGCACCTGTACAGCGGCTTCACCATCGACGGCCGCGGTTCACTCGACAGCCTGGGAACCTACGAGATCACCGACGAAGATCCGCTCCCGCCCCCGCCCGAGTGGTTCACCGCCGCCGCGGACTGCACGATGTGGCTGTGAGCCCGCCGAGCTCCGCGAGCCCGTCCGCGGGTCGACGCGGGCGGCCCTCGGTGTCGTCGATGGGTTGATGGAGCACTCAGCCCTCCTCGCTCGGGAGCACCCCCGCCCGCTGGGCCATCATTCGATAGGCCCGGTGCGCGCGGACCCGGGCAGCGCCGGGGCGAATCCCCAGCTGTCGTGCCACCTCGCGCATCGGCAGCTCCTCGAGCTTGTGCATCTGGACCACCCGCCGCTGGTGTTCCGGCAGGGCGGCCAGCGAGCTGTGCACGACCTCGTGGGCGTGACGACGCGCCTGGTCGGCGATTGCCGTGCACTCGGCGTCGGGTTGCTGGCAGGGCAGCTCCTCGGAGACCGGCATCGCCCACGTTCGGGTCGCACCCGCGGTGCCGTAGCGCCGTCGTAGCTCGCTGATCGCCGCGTTGCGAGCGATGGCGCAATACCACGAGACCACCCCCTCCGAGCCGCGGAGCCGTTCCGGCGCGAAGCGGCGTCGGGCGGCGTGGGCCCGCAAGAACGTGTCTTGAACCAGGTCGTCGAGCAGCGCATCGGGGCCGAGCACCGATTGAATCTGTCGTCGTACCTTGGGCGCCAGCGCCTCGTAGATCGTGGCGAAGACTTGGTCGTTGCCTGCGACGTAGCTGCACATCGAAGCGACCATCGCCGAATTGTGGCGGCGCGTGGCCGTTGGCTCGGAGGCACTTTGGCGGGGTTGGGCGATGGGTGTCACGAGATCAGAGCTGCTTTCGTCAGGTCGCATGGTCGTGGTCGGTAGCGTGGCGAGGTGCACCCGCCCGGCATTGGCGAGTGGATCGAGGTCCTTGGACGCCGACGTCAGATGGGCCCGAGGGCGCATCGAGGCTGGCGCTTCATCCGGTCGTGGCAGTCCTCGGCGCAGCGAGGGACGGCCCGGGAGCGGAGCCGAGGGCCCGGGCCTGCGGGTGTCTCCGCTAGGCCGCCAGGGTCGTCGGCGTCTCACTCTGAGATATGCCGAAGCCCCCGCAAAGTAACGGTGCCGCTGTCACTTTCTCCGGACGCACATGTAGGACCCCTCAATAATCAACGCGTTGCGGCCGACGGATTTTCTCCGCGCCAATGCTGTTGCCAGTGGCGACGGCTGTAGCCACGATCGCCACGAACGTGGCTGCCGTCATCGAGATCGTCGACCGTGAACCCATCGAACGCTTTGCCCGACGCGATCTCGGGATGCACCTGTACGAGCTGGGGGACCTCGACCCCTTCTTCTGGCCGCACACGCAATGGTTCGGTCTACCGCGTGCCGACGGCGAGCTGGCTGCTCTCGCGCTGCTGTACGGCAGCCCGCAGATCCCCACCCTGCTCGCCTTGGGCCGGCAAGATAGCGAAGCCACCGCCCAACTGCTGGCCGCAATCGCGCCTCGCATTCCGCTGCCCGTCTACGCCCATCTGGTGCCCGGACAGCTGACCATCCTCGGCGACCGCGTACGTCCGCAGGCTCACGGATTGCATCTCAAGATGGAGCACCGCGACCGCGACCGCCTGGCGCTGCGAACCGACGATGTCGATCGCCTCGGGCCGAGCGACCACGACGACCTCCTCGAGCTGTACGGTCGCAGCTACCCGGGCAACTGGTTCGATGCCCGGATGCTGGAGACGGGGCAGTACTACGGCATTCGCAGCGAGGGGGCGCTGGTGTGCGTGGCCGGCGTGCACGTCTACTCGCCGCGCTATCGCGTGGCGGCCCTGGGCAATGTCACCACCGACCCTGGGGCGCGCGGTCGAGGGCTCGCACGTCGGGCCACGGCTCGGCTGTGTCGCTCGCTGTACGCCACGGTGGACACCATCGGTCTCAACGTGCACGCCGACAACCAGGCTGCGATCGCGTGCTATCGCAGCCTGGGCTTCGAAACGATCGGCGAGTACGAAGAGTTCGCGCTCGAGGCGAGGTGACCAACGGCCTCGCCTCCAAGGCAGGGCCAACGGGCATCGTCGCGCCGTTGGCCCTCGGTCGGTTCGGCTAGAAGTAGTACCGAAGCTTGATCGAGAAGTCCCCGTGCCGCAGATCCGGCAGCACGATGTACGGCGACCACGCGCCCTCGATCATCGTATCGAGCGGGACCTTCTTCCAGTGGAAGCCGAGGCCCAAGATCGGAGCGCGGATGAACATCGCCACGCCGCCGCCACGCCCTCCGCAGCAACGATCTCTGCGATCGCCGTGGCCGTAGTAGTAGCGACCCGCCCAAAATGCCATGCCTGCGCCGAGGCCGAGGTAGGGCAAGAAGTCGAGATCGGAGTTGGAGACGAAGGTGCCCGGGTGCCACAGATAGTCGAGGCCGAAGCGGCCATCGCCGTGGTGTAGCGGGGCGAAGCCCAGGTCACCTTGCAGCGCGTGGTTGGCCGCCATGAAGTACTTCATGGACAAGCCGAGCGGGTCGCCGAGGCTGAGCCCCAAACCGAAGTTGCCTCCGCGTCCGCGAATCTTGTTGCCTGGCGTGGGGGCGGCCGAAGCCTCGGTGGCGATCGCGATCGTTCCCAGTCCCACGCATGCGACGAGCGCATGGCGAAGCCACGCGCGAGAAACCCTCGTTTTCATGTCGATCCTTCCCCGTGGCCTGCCATGCCGTCGGGATAATGGTGACGTGCGCGGGTGGCCATCGATGCAACTCGAACTCGATGCAATCGACGGCGAGCAGACCGAACGCGAACGCGAGGGGGCGGATGACTTCGACACGGGTCGCTTGCGCAGCACGGGCGGATTGTAGTCAAAAAGGGCGGCCAAGCTCGATCTGCCAGCGTTCGGGCCGATCGGGTGGTCCGGGCGCAACCGTCTGGACCGTGGGCTGTCCTACGGACACGGCACGAGCGACGTCGAGCAACGCCTTCAGAGGATGTTCCGATTCGGTTCGCCGCGTGGATTCTCGCGTCCGCCGCAGCACCGGTGTCTCCAACACCAATCCCCCCTCGCGCGGGGCCGCGGTGAGCACGAACGCCACCGCCAGCGCCTCATGGTAGGGCGAGGTCGCATCTTGGGCGAGCGCCACGAGGACCGCGTCGGAGTCGTCCACCAAGGCGATCGCCTCCACCAGACACATGGCGGCCGTGCCGGGTCCCGCGTGCACGATCCCGACGCCCGACGATGGCTGAAGCGCGCGTCGGAGCGGCGCATCGGGGGTCAACCATGATGGCGAGTCGACGGCACTGCCGAGCACCCAGGGGATCGTCGACGGCTCCACCAAGGCGCGTGCCGTCGCTTCCGCAATCACGTGCGCGAGGATGCGGGTGCAAAACTCGGCGCCGGCCCGTTGGGTTCGCGTCAGCAGCTCGGCCCGGGGCGGCCCGGCCTCGGCGCTCCACTCCGAGGCTCCCGCAACGAAGGCACGACTCATGGACGAGCCTCGAGCAACAACGCGACATGATGCCCGCCCGAGGAGAATGCGTGCACGAGCACGCGGTCGTGCTGTAGTTCCGGAGGCGTGGGCCCTGGCGCATAGCCTCGGGCCAGACAGGCCGCAGCGAGCACCGCGTCGATTGCCCCCGCGGCAGCCCCGACCGAATGCAGGGCCGACCGCGTCGCACGATGCGGGATGGGTCCACACAGCGCACGAACGACTTCGGCTTCGGCCTCGCCCAGCGGCTCGGTGGCGGCCGCGTGGGTGTGGACGTAGCCCAAGGGCGGTCTACGAGCGGCGGTCCACGCTCCGTCGATCGCTCGGCGAGCCGCGGCGTCATCGAGGCGTTGGGCGTCGGTCGATCCCGTGGCCTCGGCGCTGGACCGCAGCCGAACGAATGCTTCACCGTGGCTCTCGAGCAGCAGCAGTGCCCCCTGGCCCTCGTCGATGCCACCCACCACGACCGCGTCGGCCAGCGACGCTCGCAACAATCGCTCGGCGGAGGCGAGGGCCTTGGCCCCACCGGCTCCAGTCGCGGCCACGTGATAGGCGGGCCCGGTGATGCCCGTGTGGCGGCGGGCCAGCGAGAGCATGACCGACAGCCGTGCCAGGGGCTCGGGCGCCGTGGGTGCGGCGCTGCCCAGGATCACGGCGACCCGCGATGCACCCCAGCGCTGGCACGCGCGAGCACAGTGCGGTGCCATCTCCTCGAACAGAGCCTCGGCCACCGCGGCGGCCGGCTCGCTCGTCGGTGCCGCGGCGGCACCGGGGGACGCGAGCGCATCGAGCAGGCGATCGGCATCATCACCCAGGGGGTGACGCACCGCCCACGCCGTCAGAGGAAATCCCGCCATGGTCGGGCTCGATCACCAACGGCGCAAGACAGGCCAGCCTAACGACGACCGCGCTTGGTGGTCTTCTTGGCCACCTTCTTGGCCGCCTTCTTCGCGGGCGCTTTCTTGGCCGCCTTCTTCGCGGGCGCCTTCTTGGCCGCCTTCTTCGCGGGCGCTTTGTTGGCCGCCG
>JAHZJA010000725.1 GCA_022601155.1 Deltaproteobacteria bacterium
GTGTCGCAACCAGTTGAACGTCAGCCGCAGGCCCCACGCGAACACGGCCGCCAAGACCAACGCTTGACGCCACGCGACGGCCGGCTCGGCCAATGGATGCAGCACCAGCCACGGCGCGATCACCAGCGGCGCGACCGACCAGTAGGCGTCGTACATGCTGCTGTTGTCGTAGGCGATGCTCCAGCCGAAGATCGCGACCGTGGCGACCGCATCCGCGATCGCGACCGCCACCAGAGGGTGCAACGTGGACGGCAGCCAGTGCATGGTGACCGCGGCCACGACCAGGGCGCTGGCGTACGCCAGCGCGACGATCCGCCAGCCGTGAGCTCGGGTGGTGCGCGTCGTGGATTGCATCGACGGGGACAGGAATACCGCGACCCAGGATTGTTCTCGATCGGTCGGCACCATGCGTCTGGGGCCCGCGGTCTCGTTGCTCGGCGGTCGGCGCATCCCCGCTCGCGCTCGGTCTTCGCGTCTGACCGCCGCCGACGGCGCTGCACTGCGCCGAAGACCGTCGTGCCGTGGGCTCAGGCGGGCGCGGACTCGCATGCCAGTGCGTGGGGCAGGACCCACCCTGCGGGGTCATATGCCTCGCAGATGGAGAGGGCCGCGACGAAGGGTTTCCACTGATTGGGGCCGCGGTGCGGCCATGGCACGCGGCTTGAAGAGCGCCCGGGATACCCTCTCACCCGGAGTCCACCCCCATGTCCGTCACCAGCGTCCTCGTCTATCTCCTGTTCGGCTTCCTCATCGGAGCCCTCGCGCGCTTCCTCGTCCCGGGCAAGGACCCCATGGCGTGGTGGCAGACGATCCTGCTCGGGGTCACGGGCTCCTTCATCGGTGGCTGGCTGGGCTCGTTCGTCAAGCTGGGCATCAGTGGATCGCTGCTCGGCGTGCCGATCTCCGGGCTCATCCTCGGGGTTGGCGGCGCAGTACTGGTGCTGGTGATTCTGCGGATCCTTCGCTGACGCACGCGGGCGCCCGGTGTCATGGTCTGTAGACCGTGCCGCCGCGCCGAGCGTCGCGGGGCCGACCCCGAGCTCAGGGCTCGATGGCACCGCGGGCCCGCAGCAACGCCGCCACTTCGTCTTGGCGGCCCATCACCGCCATGAACAACGGGGTGCGTCCATCGGGAGCCTCGGTGTCGACCGGCACCCCGACCTCGTCGAGCAGCCGGCGTACCTCGTCCACACGACCCCGGTAGGCCGCCCACAACAACGGGCCGGTCAGTGGATGGAGTGCGGTCGTTCGGCGCCCTCGCTCGACCAGCGCCTCGGCTCGACGACGGTGCTTGTCGCGACTGACCGGCGCGAGCTTGCGAAACACCCCCTCGTGTCCCAGGGCTGCGGCGATCTCGATGGCAGTCCTGCCCGAGGTGTCTTCGTGGTGGGTTTGTGCGCGCTGGGCCAGCAGCACGTCGACGACCTCGTCTGCACCGACGAACGCGGCCTGGTGGAGTGCCGTGCTGCCTCCCGAGATCTCGTTGACGTCGGCACCGCGGGCGATCAGCAGATGGACCAAGTCGGCCCGCGCCATCCCGGTTGCCAGGAACAACGCAGCCGCGCTCGGTCGACCCTGGCGGCGCGCGGCGGCATCGACGATCTGCGTCACGATTCGAGCGGAGCCGGTGCGGACGGCACTGACGATGAGTCGGTCGTCGACGGTCTGGGCGGCCCCCGCCTCGAGCCGCCTGAGCACCTCCTCCACATCCGGCTGCTCGCAGTCGAGCATGGCAACCAGCGCGTCCTGGGCGGCACTTCGCGCTTCACTGGCGTCGATGCCCGCCAGTTGCTCTCGGCGACCTCGAAGGGTCTGGACCGTGCAGTTGGGCCGGTCCCCGCTGCACAGGGTGTCGTCGGCATGAGCCTCGGTGAAGGCCTTGGTGTGCTGGACATGGCTCGCCAGCACCCACTGCTCTTGGCCCCAGCGATCGAGCAATTGTTGGCAACGCCGACGCGCCTGGTCGAGCGTCGGCACCGGATGCAGCGGCCCCTCGAGTGGGGGCGGGTCCGTTCCCGGCGCGAGCGCGGACACCCGCCCGCTGGCCTCACCGATCGCGCCGTCTCGCACGACGAGGCGCCTGTACATGACCTCATCGCCGACGTCGTTGACCAACACCCAGCTGCCCTCGATGAGGGACGGGGGGAGCTGGTGCGCCCGGGCCATTGCACGATGGTATCGTGGCGCCTCGATGTCGTTCGACATTTGCTCCGCGCTCGAGCACCTCACGACGGAAGGATGGCGGCGGGTGACGCGGCGACAATTCCGCACATTCGGGGGGCGCGCGGGCGCCGGAGCCGATCCCGTCGGCTACTACCTGTTCACTGGTGTGCTCACCGGTCGTCTCGACATCGAGCAGCTGCCCGATCCCCTGGTGGACAGCCCCCGCGGGGTCCCTCCCGATTGTTCTCCCGGGATCCGCGAGCAGCTCGACGAGTACGTGGACGGCGTCAGCTGGATCACCGTCGAGGAGATCCTGGTGCACGACTGGGAGCCCCTGCTCTCGCCGCCGTGGGGTCCGCAGCCGTGGGTGATCTCGATGTTGGACGAGCTGTGTGGGTACGGGGTGCCGCGGGAGTTCCGGTTCGTGCTGTGGACCTCGCACTGACCGGTCGCGGTTCGATCAACCGCCCCAGAGCATCCAGGCGATGGCGCCCACGACCACGGTGCCCATCACCAGGTGCTGCGGCGTCAGCCATACGCGCCAAGAGGGCCGGCGTCCGTCACCGAACCGCTCGTAGAGGTAGTGGACGATATCGGCCGACTCGGGCATCCAACGCTCGCCATCGGGCCCGGCGATGTGCAGCACGGGCACGGTGGTGCGCCCGCGCGCTCGCTGCAGGCGGTCGCGGGCTTCGGGGTCTTCGATGATGCTCCGGAACTCGACGGTGACATCGAGATCCCGCAACGCCGACCGAACGCGGGCACAAAAGCCGCAGCCGTCGTAGTGGTACAGCGTGAGGTCCGAGGCGTTCATGACGGCCCGGCTCACCCCAGGGGGAGGCCCTCGTCACCGCGCTTCTTGTACGCGCCCTGGTCCTTGAGAAGGCGGGTCGCGGCAAACACCTGCTGGGGATCGTCCAGCGTCGTCTGCGGGAGGGCGGCCCGAACCGCGGCGACGAGCGACGGCGAGTCGCTGCGCAAGAACGGATTGGTGGCGTGCTCGATCGACAGCCGCGACGGCACCGTGCAGCCACCCGTGGCTCGCAGCGCCCACACCTGTCGGATGCGCTCGGCGAGCGCCTCGTTGTCTGGCTCGAGCGACCAGGCGAACCGAAGGTTGTCCTGGGTGTACTCGTGCGCGCAACAGATCTGGGTCTCGGCCGGGAGCGCAGCCAGGCGCTGGAGGCTGTCGAACATCTTGGCGGGCGGCCCATCGAACAGCCGGCCGCAGCCTCCGGCGAACAGCGTGTCGCCGCACAGCAGCACGTTGTCGAACACGTACGAGACATGGCCGTCGATGTGTCCCTCGGTGAGCATCACTCGACCCTGGGTGGCGCCCAGCTGCACGGTGTCGCCCTCGTCCACGCCCACCGTGAGGCCGGGAATCTGGTCCGCTCGGCTCGCGGGGCCCACGACCGTCATGCCGTCGAGGGCTTCACGCCGTCGAAGGTCGAGGTTGATGCCGATGTGATCCGGATGGGTGTGGGTGTTGAGGATGGTCGTCAGACGCAGACCATGGGCCTCGCAGTACTCGAGCGTGGGCCCCGCCTCGGGCCCGTCGACCACCGCCGTCTCTCCGGTCTCATTGCAGGTGATGAGCCAGATGAGGTTGTCGATCCAGGCCGGGACCTGGTGCACGGTGAGGCGGCCGTTGCGGCTGCGCCATGGCGGGTTGGGACGGGTGACGGCGTGCTTCATCCTGCGGCTCCAGTGACGCAGGATACACGCCCGGCGGCAGCGGCGATCAAGCGAAGGCAGCCCTCTCGATGGGGCGTTCTACGATGGGGAGCCTGACGGTATCGGCAGGATCGGGCGAGGGGGTGGTGTCGCCGCGTGCCGTTTCGAATGAGACCTCGAAGGAGCCAGCGGCGCTGTCGTCGGCGGCGCTGCTGACCATCCAGTATTGAGCTGACAATTGGATCATGAAGGTGGGCGCCTCCGATTGAGTAACCGTCCTTTCAACCCCGGTAGTTACCGATGTTGTCACGGTGGTTGCCTCGATAATTTGGAACGGATCCGCGCGCGGGAGCAATGGACTGCCCGCTGCCGTGACAATCACGCGAGCTCAGGCGAAACCAAGCGAGTCGTCCGCGGGTCACGGCTGCCGGCGTCACGGGACGGTCGCGGCCCACCTTTTGGCTCCGGCTACTCGGGGTAGCCGCTGGGAAACGCCTGGTGCCACCGCCAGGCGCTGTCCACGATGTCGTGCAGCTTGGGAAACCGCGGCGTCCACTGCAGCTCGGCGCGGATCTTGCGGCTGTCGGCGGTCAGCGCCGCCGGATCGCCGGGCCGACGCTCGCCCATGGTGTGGGGGATCGGGTGGCCCGTGACGGTGCGGGCCGTCTCGATCACTTCCATCACCGAGAAGCCCTCGCCGTTGCCCAGGTTGTAGACGCGGCTGCCCTCGTCGAGCGCCCCCAAGGCCAAGATGTGAGCCTGGGCCAGGTCGATGATGTGGATGTAGTCGCGGATGCAGGTGCCGTCGCGGGTCGGGTAGTCGTCACCGAAGACCGTGATCGCCTCGCGCTTGCCCTGCGCGACCTGGAGGACCAGCGGAATCAGGTGGGTCTCGGGGTCGTGGTGCTCGCCGCGTTGCTCGCTGGCCCCGGCCGCATTGAAGTAGCGCAGTGCCGCGTACCGCATTCCATGAACCTTGTCGGTCCACGCCAGGATGCGCTCGAGCATGTGCTTGGACTCGCCGTACGGGCTGCCAGGAACGATGCGCTCGTTCTCGTCGATGGGGATGGTCTGTGGCTCCCCGAACAGCGCTGCGGTGGAGGACAGGATGAAGCGGCCGATCCCGTGCTCCACCATACTCTCGATGAGGTTGAGTCCGCAGGTGACGTTGTCGCCGATGTAGCGGAACGGCTCCCGCATCGACTCGCCCACCTGGGAGCGTGCGGCGAAGTGCATCACCGCGTCGGGCTTGGTCGTGGCGAGGACGTCGTCGATGGCGGCACGGTCGGCCAGGTCGCCCACCACGAGGGTGGCGTCGGGGTGGACCGCGGCCCGGTGCCCCAGCGAGAGGTTGTCGAACACGACCACCTCCGCCCCGGTGTGCACCAGCTGTTCCACGGTCACGCTTCCGATGTAGCCCGCGCCTCCGGTGACCAGGATCTTCATGCGACAGGCATCATATCAGGGCCGGCAGCGGGGTCGAGCCGCGGTGGTGCCCATGGCTGCTAAGCTGGACGGCATGGGGCGATCGTGGGCCGACGACCCGGAGCCCGACGAGGACGGGGCGCTACTCCAGCGGTGGCAGGCGGGAGATGCGAGCGCGGGACAGCGCCTGGCCGACCGGTACTACGCGGCGGTGCGGCGGTTCTTCGACGCCCGCCTTCCCAACCAAGCCGAGGACCTCACCCAAAAGACCTTCCTGGCGTGCTTCGAAGGCATCGCCGCTCATCCGCTGCGGCACTCGTTTCGGGCCTACCTGTTCGGGGTCGCCCGGCGGCGGGTGCTGGGCGAGCTCCGCACGGGCTACCAGCGCCGCAACGCCTCGGTGCTCGATGGTCCCGCCGACGAGCTGCATCGCACGTCGCTCACGGGAGTGCTGGCGCGGAGCCAGGAGCAACACTTCGTGCTTCGTGCGTTCTCCACCCTGCCGCCCGAGCTGCAGTTCACCGTGCAGCTGTTCTACTGGGAGGCGATGCCGGTTGCCGAGATCGCCGAGGTGACCGAGGTCGCGGTCAGCACCGTCACTACACGCCTGGCCCGAGCTCGGGAGCGCATGCGCGAGGCGGTGGAAGGCCTGCGGCTGCCGCGAGGGGTCGAGACCTCGGTGGTGGGCAATCTCGAGGGGTGGACGCGGTCGTTGGTCGCCGGGAGATCCGGGACCCGCCGCTCATAGTACGGCCGCGCTCGCCTGGGCGTGGCGCGGCGTCGTCGAGCGCGGCCCCACGACCAAGGCGGCGAGCGCAGCGTCTTCGACCTCGGTGCGCTGACGCAGATCGAGGCGACGAGGCATGGCGGCCGTTGCCATGCCCCGTCTCCAGTCGAGGTCCCGTCTCGGGCCGAAGCACGAGAGCCGATGGAGCCCGAGTCGTGAGACGTCGAGCTCGCCTGTTGCGGACACGGGTCCGACTCAGGCGGCATGCATCACTGGCTCTGTACCGCGATCTGCCCGGCCTCGAGCTCCGGCGCCATCTCCTGCTCCGGGTTGATCGACTGGTCGCCAGTCAGATGGCGCAGGAACCACGCGGTGGTCAGGCGTCGCGTCAGCAGCTGCGTTCGCTGCTGGGCCTCACTGGACCCGCAGGGCGAGCACGGCGAGCACGACCCCGAGTCGGTCCAGTCCATGTGGTCGGCGCCGAATACGTCGACCGACAGGGCAGTGCCCTCGGCGAAGTCGTAGAATTGCTCGAAGTTCTGGTCGGCGGGCGCACACGCGGGGCGGAACCATCGGCCTTGGCTGTTGAGGGTCTCACCGATGAGTGCGATAGGCTGGGTCAGCTGGGGCATCAGCTGTGGCGTCACGCTGCTCCAATTCGACGAGCTGGACGGCGTGAACGGACCGTTGGCGTCCACGGGATCCCAGCCCACGATGGCTCCGATGCGCGGATCCTCGGCTGCGGCCAGGAAAGCGACCTTGCCTCCCATCGAGTGGCCGGCAACACCAATGGCCTCGCCGTCGATCGCCGCGGCGAGTGGGTTCTCCTCGCTGGTGGCCCAGTCGATGATGGAGCTGACGTCGGCGGCGGGCTTCTTGTGGTTGGCGGGCGGGAACAGGCCGCTGTTGCCGACGATGTCCTGAGCGATGACGAAGAACCCCCAAGTGGCGAGGTGCTCACAGTAGCTCATGTACTCATCGCGGGACTGCTTGGCTCCCGGCGAGATGATGACCAACGGGAACGGGCCTTCGTTCGACAGCTCCCCGGTGGCGTCTGCGGGTGCACACACGGACGCGTTGACGGTTCGATTCGCAGCGCTGCCCTCGATCTGGATGGAGTCGAGGAAGTAGAGGTCGTATTGCCCCGCCTCGTGGAGCGGGGTGGACATCTCTTCGCGGTCTTCGTCGGTGATGTCGCGGCCGTCGTCTACGCTGGTCTGACAAGCTGAAAGGGCAACGGAAAGTGCACAAAAGAAAAGTGTCTTGTTCATGTTCGTCTTCACAGTCTGATTTCTCGATATTCGACCTTCGCCGGATATGCTCCAGGGGCGGCCGCTCTGTCCGAGCCTCTCGCGCCGTAATGCACGACAGTCAGCGCGCCGTGGTGGCGTGTTGACTGTCCTGTTCGTAAGGTGCGCAGGAGGCGTTGGGCCTCTAAGTTCCCCAGCCGCAGATGATCTATTCAACGTGGCGAAAAGAATGTGGTCGTTCTCAAGCGATTGAGATGAGACACTGCGAAACGGAGTCGAGACCGAGAGAGACAGTACGGAGAAGACTGAGCGCTCAGGCGCGGCAGGCTCATAAAGCTCGGCGTCTGTGCTCGGAGGGTACGAAACCTACCTGCTCGACGGCGCGCCTGGACGACGATGAGCCGCGGAGGCGCTTGGCCAAAAATGGCCATACGATGCCGCCTGTGGACGTTTGGGGCCAATTTTCCCCGAGCCTGGGCTCGGGAGGCGGAGACTGGTAATTGACCGTCGGCAAGATTTCGTACGCGAACGCACATGGCGTGGGCGGAGTCGAGGTTTCACGATCAGGTCGGCCAATGTCGAGGACCGAAGTCGTCGAGGTGGCAGTGAAGATGTCAGTCGTGGATCGATCGCTGCGAGATGCGATCTGAAGTGGTGGTAGTTCCGTCTCACGAGCTCGGCGGTCGCGGATAGAACGGTCAGTCGAGCGGGACCCGGGGCCGACGCGAGGTTGTAGGTTGGGTATTGCAAGCTTTCGCGTTGCTCGGCGCAACTGCGATCTCGAAGCCATCGGGTGCCGATGGCATGTACGCTGGTGTGGCGGGACCGGCGTCGTATGTCGCAATGTGTTCAGCCCGTGGTGCGGGCCCGTTGCCGTTGGTCACGCCGTCGAAGGCTCCGCGCCATCGTCCGTCCCCGGATCCACCCTCGCCACGCAGCGCGGTCCGAGTCGTCGACGGCGTGTGGCGAGGGACACCGTGTCGTTGGCCCGCCCCTGGGCACGACACGCCTCCGTCAGCCCGGGGGCGAGGTCACCTGCACGGGTGGTGGGCGGGATGGGTGACGGTCCACGTGCGCAGCGCGGTGACGTACGCTGGCGCGGCGCGTTCGATCGGACCCGTCGAGACGACACGTTGGCCGATGGTGGCCGAACCCCTCCAGCGCCGAACGATCAAGGGCGCCGCGCCCGGCCTCGCCGAACGGGGATCGGGCGCGTCGCGGCAGTGCGCCCGGGGGCATCGGCCGGGTCGGCCCACACCTTGCCGTCGGTTCTCGTCATCGCGTTCCCGGGCCCAGCACGACCGGTCGGCGACGACGCCCGTCTGGCTCGCACCGAGGGGTCATGGACGATGCGCTGGCCGCGTAGTTCCGGGCGAAGGCCGATCGGCGCGAGTGTGGCTCGAGGGCTTGGTGCACACGAGGCGGCCGTGTCCCCCGTCCAGCGGCCCGAGGTCGGTGAGCCGACGGGCCACCGCTGCGGCTGCCGGTCTCGTTCACTGGGGCACAGCCCGGGCTCGAGGCGCCCCGTCGGGCCGCAGGTCCCCATCGAGCGCTCGAGCGAGAGCCAGAGCCGAATCAGGCCCACCCGTCGGGCTCACCGAGCAAGTACCTGCCCATTTGCGGGTCGATTTGCCGACAAGGCAGCCCCCGCTGTGGTTGCGCTGACGGCGGTGTCCGATGTCGGGGATCGGTTCACGTGCTGTGGTCGTGGCGCGGGCGGAGCAAAACGGCGTACACTGGAGTCGAGGTGGAGCTTCCGCCAGGGACTCGGCTGGGCCGTTACGAGGTGCTCGAGCTGCTGGCGAGCGGGGGCATGGGCGAGGTCTATGTTGCGCGGGCCCTGGGCCCGCAGGCATTTCAGAAGCTGGTGGCGCTCAAGCGGGTGTTGCCCCACCTCGAGCAAGAAGAGGAATACGTCGCGATGTTCCTCGAGGAGGCGCGCCTGGCCGCGACCCTCGATCACCCCAACATCGCGCAGGTGGTCGAGCTGGGCCACTCGCCCCACGGCTACTTCCTGACGATGGAGTATGTGCACGGCGTCGACCTTCGGACGCTGCTGCGCACGGCTGCACGCAGCGGGCCCGTGCCGCTCGGCTGTGCGCTGGGCATCGCGTCGGCGCTGGCGGCCGGGCTGCACTACGCCCACGAACGAACGGGCCCCGATGGTCACCCGATGGGCCTGGTCCACCGTGACGTCTCGCCCTCCAACGTCCTCATCAGCTACGACGGGGTCGTCAAGCTGGTGGATTTTGGGGTGGCCAAGGCCGCGGCCCAGACCGCGCGGACCCGGGCCACGATGCTCAAGGGGAAGGTCGGCTACATGTCGCCGGAGCAGTGCCGCGGGGTGCCGGTCGACCGCCGGTCCGATGTGTTCTCGCTGGGGGTGCTGCTGTACGAGCTGACCACGCTGCATCGTCCGTTCTACGAGGACAACCACTTCGCGGCGCTCAATCGCATCGTGCACGGTCAGTACGATCGGCCGTCGACGCTCGTGTCGGACTACTCGCCTGGGCTCGAGCAGGTCGTCACCCGAGCACTCGAGCCCGATCCCGAGCGGCGCTACGGATCGTCCCGCGAGCTGTTGGACGACCTCGAGCAGCTCGCCCAAGCCGAAGGGGTGCGGGCATCGAGCGCCGTGCTGGCCGACTATGTGGTCGAGCAGCTCGGGCGCCCGCCTGCACCATCGTACGGCGCGGTGGTGAGCCCACCCGACGTTGTGCCCGTCGAGCCGACACCGGGGACGTCCATCGCAGCGCCCGTGGCTGCGGCCCCCGCTTCGCGTGCGCAGATGTGGCTGGGCGTCGGCTTGGTTGCCACGGCATTGATGTCGACGGCGACGCTGGTGATCACGTTGATGCGCGAGCCCGCTGGCGCGTCCAGCCCGGCGCCGCCAGGACCGAGCTCGGTCGATGGCTTGGCCCCCGCCGATGGTCTGGCCCCCGCCGAGCCAAACGCCGAGTCGGCGGCCGCCGTTCCGCCGAGCACGCCCGGGCCCGCCGCTGAAGGGCCGGAGGCGGATGCCGTGCCCGCGGCGTCGACCGATGCGTCGACAGACCCCGCCGAGTCTGGGGAGGTCGTAGACTCTCAGTCCGATCCTGTCGGCTCCACCAGTCCCCGCTCGCGGCACGGTCGCAAGCGCAAGGACCGACGCAAGACCGAGCCCCAGACCAAGGCCACCAAACCCAAGTTCGAGTCGATCTTTCCCCCTTGAGTACGCCCGTGCACGTTGCCCTGCTGTTGGCGGCCCTCGTTGGGGCCGAGCCCGCACCTGTGCCCGCCGAGCCGGCCCCCGAGGCTCCGGCGACGGTCGACGTGGAGGTCGCGGCCGAGGCACTGGTGCAGCAGGGACGGCTCGAGGAGGCGCTCGCGCTGCTCGAGGAGGCCTACTACGCGTCCGAGTCCGGACGGCCGCGGTTGCTGTTCGGGATGGGGATCATCGAGCTCGAGCGAGACGACTGCGAGTCGGCGGTGGGGTATCTCGGCCGGTTCCTCGCCACCGAGCCGGCCGACGGTGCTGCGGCACGCGCCCGCGAAGTGATCGCCTACTGCGACGAGCAGCTGCGGGCACGCACGGAGGCGAAGACCGGTGAGGCCCCGCTCCCCGAGGACGCACCAGCCACGACTGCACCCGTACCCGTGGTGCCCGAAGAAGAGGTCGAGGTCGACGAGCCGAGCTTGGATGATGACCAGGCGTGGTATCGCGACGGTCTGGGGTGGGGGCTGGCGGGGACCGGCATCGTGGTGACGGCGGTCGGAGGCGGGCTGCTGGCCCAGGCTCAAGGAGACGTTCGTCGGGCTCGGGGCACCCGCGACGAGGCCGAGTTCGACCAGAGTCTGAGCCGGGTCACCACGCTGCGGGTGGTCGGGGTGACGCTCACGGGAGTCGGGGCAAGCTTGTTGGTGGGCGCAGCGATCCGCTACGGCGTGGTGGCTCGTCGGCACCGCCGTGCTTCGGTTGCGCTCGATGTTGGATCGGGCGTCGCGTTGATACGCATGAGCACCCGGTTTTGATCTGACAATCGCGATCTCCGTCGAGCTTCGGCTCGATCTCGGGCCTCGTGCGGGGTCGCGCTGGAGCCATCGTCAACGGATCGCAAAGGTCGAGTACGGCCGGGAACGGATCGGCTCGTCGTGCGTGCAATGAAGGAGCGCTGTCAGCAAGGCCACCATCATGACGTCCGAGAACTCCGCCCTCCTGGCCCTGTCCGAGTTGAGAAACCTCGAGACCCACCGTGTGCAGCAACAGCTGCAGGCGCGGCAAGAGGCCGAAACCGCGGCGCAGTGGGCCCGCGACGAAGCCGAGCGTCAGGCTCGGCAGCAAGCCGAGCTAGAAGCTGCCGCCGAGGCGGCGCGGGTCGAGAACCTGCGCCAAGCCCAGCTTGCCCGCGAGCGCGAAGATCAACTGCGGATACAAGAGGTCGAGGCGCAGACGCGAGCCGCCCATGAGGGGCGACTTCGCATCGAGCAGGCTCGGTTGGAGGCCGAGGTGCGGCTGGGCCAACGCAAGGCGCGCCCGCGCTGGCCGCTGGCGGTGGTGCCCGTGTTGGTGCTGGCCTTGGGTGGCGCCATCGCCATGGGCTGGCACAGCCAGCAGGTCGCCGAGCGCGAAGCCGAGGGCAATGCACGGGCGGAGCAGCTCGCGGAACGTCAGGCGGAGGCACTCGCAGCGGTCACCGCCAAGCTCGACCGACTCGAAGCGGACCAAGCCCGTCTCGAGAGTGAGCGTGATGCCCTCAATGCTGCGCTGGTCGATGCCAAGGACGACGAGACGGCGCGGGCCGACCTCGAGCGGCAGTTGGCAGCCCTCGACACGCGGCTGGCCGACAATGAGCGCGCCCGCGAGCAAGCCAAGCCAAGGGGCTCCAGGGGGACACGCCCTCGGTCGACCACGCGTCCGCGGCCGCGCAACAGCGGTACGAGTCCTGCCGATCCCTCAGACAAGCCCCGTACTCGCCCGCGGCTCGAGGTCGACGATTCCAACGATCCGCTGGCCGGCATCGAGCGCGCCAAGTAGAGCGAGCCGTCGCGCGGTCGGGGCACGGCGTCAGCGTGCCAGCTCGACACGGTCTTGCACCGCGGCGGGACCGAGCCAGCCGTGGCCGAAACCCGGGAACATCGGTAGCCGATCGGCCAACGGCTGCCCGTCGCAATCGCGGGCGCCCACTGCATCCGCGCAGCCGGTCCAGCGGGCGCTCGGTGTTGCCGCTTCGATCAGGCCGTCCTCATCCCAGGTGCGTGTCGAGCCGATCTCGGCGGGCACCTCCAGTCCAGGTACCGCCTCGCAGCGGGAACCACGGCCCTGGCCCAGCGCCTGCCAGCCCGGCAGATCGAGCGCTCCGCCGTCGGCCTGGATCGTACAGGTGCCTGCGGGGCCCCGCACGTAGACGTTGCGCATGGTGGTGACATCCTCGGAGTTGTCTACCTGCAGCGCGAGGGCATCGTCCGGAGAGATGAGGTTGTCGTGCAGCGACCAGCCCATACTCGTCCCGGGGATGGTGATCGCAGGATCGGGTGCACGATGGACGATGGTGTTGAACGCCCACTCGCCCCGGCCACCGAGCTGCACGGGGAGCTCGGCGTCGATGATGATGTTGCCTATCGCGATGACCTCTCCGCTACCGGCATGGTCGAGGGCCGCATCGTTGAAGTCGCCCGCTTGGGCGATGACGTTCCCCACGAGCCACGCGTGTCCGCCGATGCGCGAGTGGAGCCCACGGTCGATGGAACCTCGCAGGTAGTTGCGCATGACCTTGATGTCATCGAGGCCTCCGGCCGCCACTTGAACGGCCGAGATCGTGCCCTCCCCGTCGATGCGATTGTCGAGCAGCCAGTGGTGGTCGCCGGGAGGACCGCCCCTCGTGCGGAGGCCGATACCGTACAGCGTCCCGCACTCCCAGGCGTCGTTGTCGACCAGCGCGGTGTACTCGGCATCGGTGCCGATGATGATGCAGCCCATCGCGGCGGTGAACGCCTCGCAGCTGAGCACGGTGATGTAGCTGGCGTTGTCGATCTGGACCGCCGTGCCGGCCTCGTTGGTCGCCCGGAGCTCGGTCAGGGTCACGCCTTGCGATGCGGTGACGGTGATGCCCCCGCCGATCGTGGGCAAGGCTCCGGCCGGGTCTCCGAACGCGGTGACGATGACTGGCGCTCGCTCGGTGCCCGCCAGACCGCTGAGCAACAGGGGCTCGTTCCAGGTCTGGCCCCTGCGCAGGACCACGGCCTCGCCCGGCTCCAACCCAGGCGCCATGACGGCGACGCGCGCCAAAGTACGGATGGGGGCGTCCTTGGTCCCTGGGTTCTGGTCGTCGCCATCGACGGCATCGACCCACAGGCACCGCGTCCCGGGGCAGCCATCCTCCACGCACTGCAGCTCGCTCTCGATCCAGCCGCGGTCGCAGGTGCAGCTGGGTAGGTCGCCGTTGGGCTCGCACTGGCCGTGCTCACCGCAGTCGACATCGAGACAGGGGTCACCGGGAAGGCCCGTCGTCCCCGGAGGCTCGCCGGAGCTCACGTCTTCTCCGTCGGAGCCGCCGCTGCTGGCTCCCCCGTCGTCGACGCACTGCCCGGCACGGGTCCCGGCGTGCTGGCTGTAGCGTTGGTTGGAGGGGCAGCTGCTGTCGGGATAACTGCAGTGGCCGTCGGCCTGGCACATCCCGCCGGGCACCAGCGAGCACTGCTCGGCGTCCTGGCAGGTGAACGAAGGCAGCCCGCATCCGGCGATGGCTCCGATGCCCCCTGCGATCGCGATGCGTGCCGTCCACCGCACCGCTGCGATGCTACCAGGGTGGTGGCGGCAGCGGTCGCGCCGCCGCGCGGAGGCGCCCAGCAACGTCGGCGACCTGGAATCGGACGGCCTTGGTAACGACAGACCCGCCGTCTCGGTTGGTGTCGCATGACGCGATTGGCCTGGTTTGCAGCGATTTCGGTAGGCGTGGGGGCGTGCGGCCCCGGCCTCGACGAGGGCGAGGACACGGGAGGCGCAGATGTCGGTGTCACCACGGCCGCAGGGGCGAGCTCCGCCGCGCCCACAGCCACATCGACCAGCGCGGGGGAGTCGACGACAGGGGCATCGACCGGAGGGGGGTCGACCGACGAGGGCGGCGCCTCGACCCACGGCGACGTCGGTACTGCGACGGATGGAGGATCGGAGGACACCGGTCCGCCCGTGGTTCGCAGGTGCTCCGACGCCCGCACCATCGCGCAGTGCCTGGCCATGCCCAACTGCGAGCCATGGACCGTGCAGCCGTTGGTGGAGGGGCCACAGGGGGTGTGTTGGGGCCGGGTCGAGCTCGTCGGGTGTAGCGCCCCCATTGCCTGCCCCGTCTCGGAGCACCTGTGCGACGCGAGGGGCACCGTGTTCATGCACCAAGACGGCTGCGTTCCCGCGTGGCTCGAGGAGTGCTCACCCCCCGACGTCGCGCCCGAGCCCTGCTGACCTGGCCCGGGCGCGGGCCGCTTACCAGGGCCAGGTTGGCAGCTGCGGTGGAGGCAGTGGTTCGAGGAACCCGGGGCATTGATCGACGGTCGGTACGTCGAGCTTGCCGTACTGCACGCTGCCCCAACACTCGACGAGGTCGTCGTCACCGAGGAAGCAGGCGTGGCTGGAGCCCACACTCACCTGCTGTGGGATGACATTGGGCGCGGGTGAGCTGCCTTCGAACGGCGACCCCCAGCACGCGAACTCTTCGTCGTAGGTGGTGTCTCCGCTGGGCAGTCGGACCATGCAGGTGCCCCAGGTGCCTGCGCCCAGGTCGAGCGGCCTGATCCACGAGATGAAGTTGAGGCTGGGGTCGTTGGATGGGATTGCGTTGAAGTTGCTCGCGGTGGCACCGTAGGTGTCCATGCCCCAGCAGTAGGTCGCCCATCGATCGCTGCGAGCGCAGGTGTGGTAGCCCCCCGCGACCACCTCGACGATTTCCTCGCCGGTTCCCACCCACCATAGATCGTACTGGTCGATGGTGGTTCCCCCGTGGGCTTGTCCATGGGAGTCCGATCCCCAACAGATCACCTCGGCCAGGGCGCCGGGGGCGGGATCGGTGATGGCACAGCTGTGGAGACGACCTGCGGTGACCTGCACGAACTTGCCCGCGGGGGCTCCGGTCACCTGCTCCTGATCGTCGGCGCCCCAGCACACGATGTTCCCGTCGGTATCGATCGCACAGTTGTGGTTGAAGCCTGCGTCCATCTGCACGAACGTCCCGGCAGGTGCTGCAGTCTGGTTGTAGTTGCTGCGGCCCCAACACTCGATCTGGCCCATGGAATCGAGGGCGCAGCTGTGGAACTGGCCGACCGAGACGCTCTCGTAGGGGTGGTCACCGTAGACGAACGGGCTCGGAGCCGCGCGGTCATTGGCTTGTCCGTGGTCGTTGCGGCCCCAGCACTGCACGGCGCCGCAGCTGGTGACCATGCAGTTGTGATACGGGCCCGACGAGACCTCGGTGGCGAAGGGATCGGCCGCAGCCGCGGTGGAAGGCAGGGCCAGTGCACTGGCAAGGCCGAAGGCGACGATGGCTTGGATGGACCTCATGGGGGCCCCGCCACAGCAGCATCGGTGCCAACCGTCAGCAGCGAGCGAGATCAATCGCTTGGCTACGCCGCGGCTGTGCGGTCCCGGGGTCGTCTCATGGGACGTCGGGAGGGGTCCGGGGACGTTCCCAGCGCATGCTCAGTCGCGTCCATGTGAGCGCCCGGTCGTCGGGACAGTGCGTGGTGACCTCGATGGCGGCGGTGATCGGCTGGGCCTGGGGTGGCGGCATGGCGAACAAGCGCACCCCGGGGCTGGCGACGGGCAACGGATCCAGTCGCTGTGCGGTCGTCCCCATCACGCTGGTGGCCAGCTGGCACCCCTCCCACTGGCCTTCGGGACCATGCAGCTCGACCCTGGCGTTGGGCTGCCACTGCAGCGGCAGCGGATCGGTTCGGAGTGTCCCCGGTCGTGGCTCGGTGATGAACTCGCTGCCACGGTACAGGCTGAACGCTCCATGCCCCCGCCACAGCGAGCGGTCGATGCGATGCAGCTCCCAGGGGCCGCCCCACTGCACCAACTGCTGCGGCATGCCGCCCTCGACGATTTCGGCGCGGCGGGCCCGGTAGAACCCGCGGGCGACGACTCGCGTGCGCCACGGGCCGTTGTTGGGCCAGCGTTGGCGGTCTTCGGTCTCCCATCCGCCCGACAGCATGTACACCGGGGTCCCGGCTGTGACCGCGCGCTCGACCAGGCGGTTGCTGGGATACACGAACACGGGGCGGCCGAAGCTGAGCAGGGCAGGCGTGGCCAGGATGCCGCGCCAGCGACCGGGCGCCCGGGCATCGAAGAACATCACCGCGTCGTCGGGGACCTGCGAGAACAGGTCGGTGAGGTCCTCGGCCGCGTGGGACAGATCGCGGGTCCAGTAGATCGGGCGTGACAGGACTCGAAGGGGGGGGAGCCACCACGCGAGCATCAGCACCCCGAGGGCAGCGGCGGCGGGCCGCGGTCCCAGCCGCGCGGCGACCCAACCCATGCTTCCGACCGCGGCCCAGGCTCCCGCGACGACGAGCACCGGGATGGCATCCCCGACCAGGTAGCGGGCGTAGTACTGCTCGTAGCGAATCCCTTCCTTGAGGGTGGTGAGCACGATGATCGCGGCCGCGAGGAGCACCCAGGGCTGCTGCGCAGCGTCGGAGCGGCGGGCCCAGGCCCACAGCCCACCGGCTCCCAGCACCAGGGCCACGTCACCGCCGTGGCGCCGTAGGACATCCAGTACCTGCTGGTGTGGGCCATAGGCGTCGGATTGGTCCAGGGCCCGCACGACGATGGCGACGACGCCCGCGAGCAGGGCCGCCGAGGCGACGGTGCGCAGCAACCGATCGGTGTTGCCCAGGCGGGGCCAGGCCCGTCGTATCCGACCGACCCCGAAATCGACCAGCAGCACGGCCACGCCTGCGGCCATCGCCCACGCCACGGCTTCGGACTGAAACGGGCGGATGCGTGGCACATGGAAGTGGTTGCTGGCGGCGCTGAAGAAGTAGGGCCACGAGTGAAGGATGGCCTGGGTCGCGGCGAGCGTGGTGCCGGTCACCAGCGCGAACAGCAACGCCCGACGACTCCGTGGCGCCACGGGCCGGGCGAGCACGAGGCTCGCCGCCAGCACCATCGCCAGCGCGAGCATCGAGCCCCGGGCGAAGGCCCCGGCCGCGAACACCAGGCCCGCGCACGCGGCCAGCGTTCGCGCCCCGGGTTGTTGGTCCCGCTCGGCGGCGATGGCCTCCAGTCCGAGCGCCGCGGAGCCCAGCAGGCATGCCCGGGCGAGGTTCTCGGTGACGGTGAAGGTGGAGATCCACAAGTCCAGGGGATGCAGGGCCATCGCGGTCGAGGCCAGCAGCCCCACCGCCCAGCCCCGCCGCTCAGCCCTCACATCCGACTCGTTGCGCGTGCCCACTCGATAGCCCACCGCGAACGCAGCCAGCAGCGACAGCCACGCGAACGGGATGAGCGCCCAGGTGGAGCGGGCGAAGCCGAGGTCGAGCTCGGCCATGGCAAACCAGGTGGGCAGCAGGTGGAAGAAGCCCGGCATCAGACGACCGGTCTGTGCGTCTTCGATGTGCAGTCCCGCGATCCATCGGCCCTCGCGGACCCCGGACAAGGGGGAGTCGTCGGGAATCGGGCCGATGCGATGGGCCTTGGCCATCAGTGAGCCAGGGATGCCGGGCACCCGACCCGCCAACAGCGGATCGACCGGACGCAGTCGTCCCGTACGCGCGATGTTGTGGCCGACGTTGACGTAGATGCCCTGGTCTTGGCCGCCGTGGAGGTAGGGCGAGGGGTCGAGTCGCAGGGCTGTGCCGCCCGTCACGATGAGCAGCAGCCCGGCGCCGCCCCACCGCAGGTGCCGGGTGTCCGCGCTCGGCGGGGGGATGCGCGGCGGCCAGCGTCGACGCAGTCGCCACACCACCACGGCCCAGATCAGTGCGACCAGGCTCAGCCCCGCCAGCAGAGGGATGCGCTGCAGTCGCTGCGCATCCAGCAGGACCAACCCCACGATGCTGGCGCCGAGCATCGCCCCGCCGAGCCCCAGCGCCGCCGCCCGGCCCATGCCCACCCGGTCGCGCAGGCCTGCGGCGATGCCGAGTGCGGTCGCTGCGATGATCGCCGAGGCCAGGGCCACGGCCGTACCTTAGCGCGGCTGCGGTATCGCCGAAGGCACCAGGGCGAGGGGTCGCGTTGCGACTACAGGTAGCTCAGCACGAGGCTGGCGACGTACGAGACGCCACCCGCCGACATCAACACCCGGTTGGCAGCGGCGTGTCGGGTCGTAGGGCCAATCGCTCGAGCTCGCGGCCGCCCCACGAAGACCACGCGGCGTGCAGCGCAATGACCTGCCCGGCGAGGGGCGTGCCGAACACGAGTATCCGTCGTCGTTGAGGCTCGGCGGCAGCTTTGGTCTGTCGAGCCTCGCGATCGAAGCGGTTTTCTCCGCGCAGCTCGACGATCCAGGTTTCCACGACCCGGGGGGCCGTGGAACTCCGCCCACAGGCGGTGGGGGATGAACACACGGTGGCGGTAACTGGGACAGGGGATGAGCCGTGGACTGTGCGCGTCGATCGAGTGCCCGGTCGTCTGGTTGCGCACCTCGGCCCGGCTGGCGTTAGGGGACGCGGGCTGGTGCCAGGGGAGAGGGTAAACTGCCGTCCATCGCGATCCAGGCTGGGCAAAGGGCGTGGACCACGATGGACGGCACGAACTCTCGCTCGGCTATGGCAACAGGCGAACGGGTGCTTCGTATTCTCATGGGCAGGATCGAGGCCGGGGCCTCGATCCGGTGGGGTGCTCAGACGTTGCGGAATCCGCTGATCTCGGTGGGGTCGAAGTCGCCCCACAGCTCGCCGATGCCCGAGTCCACGCCGTAGGCGGCCAGGGCCTCGTGGTAGACGTGCGACGGCAGCAAGGCCTGCGAGTACCACCCCGGGTTGAAGCGGTCGCCACCCCCCACCACGGCATGGAAGGTGTGGCTGGCGTCGTGATTCTCGCCGTACTCGGTGCCGACCAGCACGAGCGAGTTGTCGAGCACGGTCCGACCATTGGGCTCGGTCATGGAGTCCATCGCGGTCAGCATGTGCATCAGCTGGCTGATCGAGAAGTGCTGGTACAGGCGAATGGCATCGCGGTTGTAGTTGTGGAAGATGACGTCGTGGGGCGTGCCGTTGTCGAACATGGCGCTGAAGTCCAGCGAGTCCCCCAGCGCGGAGTACTGGCCCTGGAAGCGGATGTGTCCGCCTCCGCCGACGCACAGCAAGCTACCGAAGCGGATGGCGTCGCACGACACGCCCAGTGCCATCAGCTCGCCGATGAGCCGCATCGCTTCGTTGGCGACCTCCCAGTCGATGGCAGGGGCCCCCGGACCGGCGGGGCCGTTTTCGTTGTCGTAGAACGAGTAGCCGCCTGGATCGAGATAGTCGTCACCGGAGGGCGGCTCGCAGGCGGGCAGGGGGGGCGGCAGCTTGCCGTCCATCGGAGCGAGCTGCTGCTCGACGTCGCGGATCGCCGCGAGGTGGTTGTCGATGCGCGCCTTCGAGGCGGCGCCCAGCGGCGAAGCATCGGAGGTCAGGTGGCTGTACTGGTCCATCACGCTGTCGAGCACGCTGCGGTGGACGTGGTTGCGCGCGATCGCGGCGGGATCGGGATCGGTGCCGGTGGGCGGGGAGGGCTCGTAGGTCCCAAACAGCAGCTCGAACACGCGGCTGGGCCTTCGCTCGGGGCGCTGGCCCGGAGAGCCGTCGGTGTTCCAGTGCCGGGTGAACTGAGACACGGCGCCCGTGCGGGACCAGATCCCTGCCGACAGCTCGGGCTGGGTGACGTTGGGGACGCCGTTGGGATGAAGGGCTCGCTTCATCACCTGCTCCATGCTCGGACCCCCCGCGTGGTACTCGGGATCGCTTTGCTGGGGCACCCCGGTGAAGGTCGCTGCCGCGCTACGAAAGTGAGGGGTGCCGGAGCCCAGCAAGGGGCCACCATCGACGTTGGTGAAGAAGGCGGTCTTGTTCTCGAACGGGGCAAAGGGCTGCAGCGGCCCCGAGAACTGCTCCATCTGCAGCATCTCGTCGATGCCCAGCCCAAACGACATCGTGAACAGGCGGCAAGGGATGTCGTCGTCCTGTGCGGCGCTGGCCCGGGGCATGAACTCGGGCAGCAGCGGCAGGCCGATGGCAATGGACCCCGTGCCGCGGAGCAGCATGCGGCGGGTGAACGTGCGTGAAGGTCGTGGCATGGCAGGTCTCCTTCACTGCGCGACGATGCGCATCAGGGTGAGTCGTTCGTTGCTCGCGATGGCGCGGACGAGGGCTTCGAAGGTCTGCCCGTCGTCTTGGTAGGCGGTCTGAGCCACCTGGAGGAACTCCTTGGCAAAGCTGGGCCGGGCCCCCGCCGCGTACTCCATCATGTTCTCCACCAGACAGTCCTGGAGCTCGGGTCGCGCCGCCAGCTCGGTCAGCAGCTCCGGCGCGGAGTCGAACGGGATCTCCGGGCGGTCGCCGAAGGCCGGCAGGACCCCGTCGGAGAACAGCGCGCGTCCCTCGTCATCGGTCGAGACATAGCGCCCGCTCATGTCGTAGCGCTCGAAGGCGTACGCGATGGGCTCGAACTGCGTGTGGCATGACAGGCATACCGGGTCGAGACCAAAGCGGAACTCGCTGGCCTCGCGCGGGGTCATGCCCTCCGTGGCCTGTGCGGTCTGCTCGATCTCCGCGGCCGAGTCCTCGTCGCTGGGCGGGGGTGCCGTGTGCTGGCACAGGACGCGCTTGGTCATGAACACGCCACGTCCGACGAAGGAGGTGGTGCCCACCGCAGCGAGGAAGGCGGGATGGGTGAGCACGCCACGGCGCTCGTCCGCCTGCGACACGTCGTAGACCTGCAGGCCCTCGCCCAGTGACGACGCGCCAGCGATCTCGGCGACCTGCGGGGTCATCACCAGCTCGTTGCCGTCGAACAGTGCGGTCAGCGGCAGCGCCGTGGCCCCGACGCCCGAGATCCGGTCGAAGGTCGCCAGCAGGCTCTCGCGTAGCTGCTCGCCGAGGTCGGGCTCCACCGAGCCGAACGCGGCCACCGAGGCCAGGGAGTAGTCCCCCCAAAAGGCGTGCCGGGTGCGGCTGAATCGGGCGTCGGCGAGCATCCGCTCGACCTGCTCGGGGAGGGCGGCCGCATCGTAGTCGCCATCGCCGTCGGGCCCCGCGGCGAACGCCAGCAGCTCCTCGTCGGGCGCCGACAGCCACAAGAAATACGACAGCCGGGTGGCCAGCTCCCAGCCCGAGAGCCTTCGAACGCTGCCGGGCTCGCCGTCCGTCTCCGCCTCCATGCGGTACAGGAACGGTGGGGCCTGTAGCATCATCTGCGTCACGCCACGAGTCACGTCATCGCTGGTCGTCTCGTCGATCCCGGCGATGGTGGCGGCCAGCTCCAGGTATTGGGCTTGCTCGTCGTCGGTCAATGGACGTCGGAACACGCGCAGACCGAGTCCGTCGATGAAGGCCTCCAGGCAAGCGGATGACGCGTCGTCGCACCCCCCGAACTCGGTCCGCAGTGCCCCGGGATCGAGTCGCTCGCTCAACGAGCGTGCGATATAGGCGTAGCCCAGCACGTACTGGGTGTTGAAGAACTGCGTCTCGACCGAGGTCGAGTACGAGCCCTCGATGGGAACGTCGCGCGGGAGCCAGTCGACTTCCTGCTCGGTGAGCGGCTGTCCGAACAGGTCCTGCACGGTGTTGATGTACTGGGTGTCGGTCAGCCGACCCGCGAGTGGCTCGGGGACGGTGTCGGGCTCGGCGTCGATGGGATCGTCGTCGTCACCGCCGTCGCTGTTGCCGTCATCGGTCGCGGTGTCCGTGGCCTGGTCGCCCATGCCCTTCACGCCGTCGTAGCAGCCGGCGCCAAGGCCCACGCTGAGCGTCAGCACCCCCGCGAGTGTCGTGATGCGCGTTTGCATGGCACTAGTCGACATAGGGAGACTCGTCGGGGCCCTCGTCTTCGGGGAAGACGTCGGGGTCGTTGGTGAGCATCCACTTGTCCATCTCGAAACCATCCTCACGCATCGAGAACGCTATCTCGTGCTCGCCCACCGTGTCGATGTCGAGGAAGATCATATTCTCTTCGCCACAGTGGTTGGCGTCGGTACGCTGGGCTCCCGACCAAGTCCACTGGTTCTTGCCCGCGCACCACTGGATCCGCTCGCCGCTGTCGGGCCATGAACCGTCCAGTCCCACGTGAATGCCATTGTCCTCGGAGCCGGTGGAGTAGGCGCGCACCCGCACCCAGAACCGGCCAGGGTTGTTGATCCACACCCGGTAGCGAAGGATGGGCCCGTCGCCGCCCTGGCCGTAGAAGCTCACGCCGCTCACGAGCGGATCATCGTGGGTGACGCGGGTGTCGGGGAGCCCCTCGAGGCACGCCGAGCCGCTCGCCGAGTCCCAGTGTGGCGGGTCGGGGTCGGGTTCGATGAGCAGGTTGTAGGCGCCGGCCGGCACGCCCTGGACCAGGAAAAACCCTTCCGAGTTGGTGTAGGTACTGAGGGTATCGGTGAGGTTGTAGGCGGTGATCAGCGACTGCACCCCGGCCGGA
>JAHZJA010000726.1 GCA_022601155.1 Deltaproteobacteria bacterium
CGATCGGATTCGGCGATGTCGACCTGATGTAAGACTCGTTCCACGGCTACAAAGTGCTCGCGTGCTGCACCGATGCGATCTTCGCGACCCGCCCTTCCCACACCTTCAGCGGCACCACGGCGCTGGTCCAGGAGGTCTTGGCCGGCTACGCCGCCATCTACGTCGTCGACCACGATTTCGGCGAGGGCGTCGACGACCCCCGCCTGCTGACCATCGCCGTCAACGACACCGACGAGGACGCGGTCCGAGCCCAGCTCGCCGCGCTGTTCGTGCGGATGTACTCGATACCGCTCAGTCCCGATGCCGAAGAGATCACCGCCGCGTATGCCCTGTGGGACGGCGTCGTCGCCCACCGAGGCGATCCGCGGCGAGCGTGGGCCGTCACCCTCGCCGCCATGATGCAGGACATCCGCCTGGTCACCTACTGAGCCCAAGGAGCACGAACCATGAGCATGATTTCCAGACGTGAGCTTTTGGTGGGGGGCACCGCTGCCCTCGGGGCAGCCACCGTGCGGGGACGGTCGGCCCGGGCCGAGGTGTCCTCCGTTGCCCGCAACTTGATCCTGGTGGTGGCCAACGGTGGCTGGGACCCGGTCTACGCCCTCGATCCCAAGGACCCGGGCCTCGAGACCATCGACAGTCCCGAGGGCGTGGTGCAGCAGTTCGCCGGGCTCGACATCCTCACCGACCCGTCGCGCCCTGCCGTCGCGTCGTTCTTCGAGGCCCACGCGTCGCAGATCGCCCTGGTCAACGGCGTCCAGGTGCAGTCGATCGTCCACTCCGATTGCTTCAAGCGCATCATGACCGGGACCTCCTCGGACACCAGCCCGGACTTCGGTGCGATCACGGCGTTCGAGCACGGAAGTGACCTCCCGGCCCCGTACCTCGTGCTGGGGCAGACCAACTACACCGGCCCCTTTGCCTCGCTGGCGGCCAAGACGGGGAGCACCAACCAGCTTGGGTTGCTCGTCGATCCCCTCAACGGGCTCCCCGTCGGCGACCCCTACGACCCCGAAGTGCCGCTGGTCCTCGACGCGACCGAACGGGATCTCATACGGGACTTCGTGCTCGGCAGCGCCGAGCAGCGCATGGCCGCCCGGGGTGCGCTGGGCTCCAATCGCAGCCGCCTCCAGGACTTCATCGACTCGTTCGGTCGCGGCGAGGCGCTGCGCGAGCTGGGGAGCTTTGGCGAGCTGGACTACGTTCGCGAGCTGCCGTCACAGGTCGACCTGGCCCTGCTGGGGCTCGAGCGGCAGCTGTGCTTCGTGGCGCACCTGGAGGCCGGAGACTTCGACACCCATCAAGACAACGCGGCTCAAACCGACGAACACCAGGCGTTCTACGCGGGGCTGCAGTATCTGATGGACGAGCTGACGGCACGACCGGGAGCCGCCACGGGCTCGCGCATGATCGACGAGACGGTCGTGGTGGTGCTCTCGGAGATGGGCCGTACCCCGCGCCTCAACGGCAGCGGAGGCAAAGACCACTGGCCTGTGACCAGCACGATGGTGATGGGCGCGGGCGTGGCCGGTGGCCGAGTCCTCGGCGGCACCGACGACCGCCTCGGCGCGCAGCTGGTCAACCTCGACGACGGCTCGCTCGACCCCGAGGGCGTGCAGCTGCAGTACGCCAACCTCGTCGCCGGCATTCTCGCGCTGGTGGGGGTGGACCCCGCCGACTACCTCAACGCCGCCCCCCTCGGGGCGCTCATGGCCTGAACCTAGCGATGCACACACAACCCACCCTGACGACGATCACCCTCGCAACGCTCGCTTTGTTGTGCGGCTGTCCCAGCGACGACACAGCACCGGCCGAGACCGACTCGGCCAGCAGCGGCTCCTCCACGGGCGGCTCGAGCACGGGCACCGATCCCGACTCGGGCAGCAGCAGCTCCAGTAGCTCGACGACGGAGGCGGCCGACGACACCACCACCGATGATGGCAGCAGCACGGGAGACCCTCCGGGCATCTGCGTTGGAATCGACGTGGTTGGTGACATCGGGTCCGTCTACGCACGCGATGGTCTGCCGATCGACCCCGTGTGCGATCCGATCGCGGCCGGCTGCGGAGGTGATGTGGTGGGCACTTGGATCCTCGACAACTCGTGTGGGTACGAGCAATTGCCCAACGAGTTCGAGGACCGATGCCCGGGCTCGACCTTCCTGCTCGAGATCGTCGCCGAGACGGCGACGGTCACCTTCGTCGACGACGGGACCTTCACCCAGAGCAGCGTGGTCGATTCGCAGGCCGTGCTCACGCTCGATCCCATGGCGTGCTTCGGGGCCAGCTGCGAGGAGTTCGACGCCGTCGTCGCCATGGACGACCCCAACGCCAGCTGCGAAGACATCGACGGGCTGTGCACGTGTGTACTCCCCAATCCGCAGCAGGCCAGCAATGCCGAGGGCACCTACGTGGTCGAGAACGACCTCCTCACCGTGATGACCAAGGACGAACAGCAAGAGCTGACGTTCTGCGTCGCGGACGACCGGCTCTCGGTGTGGGAGCCGCTGCTCGACTTCACGGTGACCGAACAGACCTGCGCCGACGATGCCGACTGCGAGGCGGCGCTCGGGGACGCGCACGCGTTCTACGCCTGCATCGCCGACGACGGAGAGTAAGCCCTCGCCCGATCACTCGTCGGGCGAAAACCGCATCGACAGCGAGACCGCGTCCCACCCCGTCTGATCGGACTGGGGCCAGCTCAGGCTGAGGATCGACTGCTGCATGCACTCCATCAGGACCGGGCCTTCGAGCTCGTTGCCCTGGCCCGCGTGCACGGACTCGACCACCGTGCCCACCTCGGGGTCGCCCACCATCTCGAAGTCGACGACCAACAGCCCGGCCAGCTGGGGCTGCTGCTCGCGCGCGAGCGTGTAGCACTCGTCGGCCAGCGGCATGAGGTCCTCGTTGAGTATGCGGACCATCTCGCCGTGGGTGCCCGTGCGATCGACGAGGCCGCCCGAGGCCGGGCCCGACTCGTCGGGAACGGAAGACGACTCGTCACCTCCGAACGGAATCGAGTCGGGCGGCGCCCCGCTCGTGGATCCGGGGCTGGGTGAGGGCTCGTCCTCGGCGGCAGCGCGCTCGCGAGCCCGCACGGCCTCGAGGATGCGACGACGCATTTCATTGCGTTCCTGGATGCGCTTGGCCCGGCCTGGCTTGGAGCGGTCGGGCCTGACCGTGGCGGCATCGCGCGCACCGGCATCGCCCGCGGCGTCGTCGACCGAGGGCTTGGAGGCCCCCACGACGGGCCCCGCTGCAACCGACGGAGGCGCTGGCGGACGAACGAACCACAGCCACAGTGCGACCGCCATCCCGACGATCACCAACGCCAAGCCCAAGACCTTCCGCATGCCCAAGGGCTATCACGGGGCGCAGCTGGATCTGACCGGACACGACGACTCGAGCCGACAATGGACTCGAGCCACCCCCCTTGACTGCAATAGAGGGTGCGGTGTCCTGCAACGTCGTAGCCTGCGACCTGCGTGCGGTCCCGCCCGGTCGCGTCACGACCAGGGCAGCGGTACTCCGCCCGACCCACATCCCTGTCCGCTTGGCACGCGGGGTGCACGACGACCACCCGTGCGGCTACCAAAGACGACTGCCCTGGCCCTGCTGTTGACCTCCTCGCTCGGGCTCAACGCGTGCTTGAACGAGACACCATCGGCCGCCTCCGACTCCGCGTGCACGGCCGACTGCAGCTCGGACGGCACCGGTGATGATCCGAGCGCCAGCGACACCAACGCCGATCCGGACGGAGGCTCGGGCGGCACCGACCCCGCCGACCCCATGGGCGCCGGTCTGCCCTGCGACATCGACGACATCCTGCTCACCCACTGCGCGCAGTGCCACGACGAGCCCCCCCTGTTCGGCGCTCCGATGGCGCTGCGTGCCCACAGCGACTTTCAGATGCCCGCGGACAGCGACGTGACCCGCTCTGTCTACGAGGTCGCGATCGAGCGCCTGAGCGACCCGGTCAGCCCCATGCCTCCCGGAGGCGACATCGATCCCGACGACCGCGATGCCCTGCTGGCCTGGCTCGAGGCGGGCGCCCCCGAGGACCCCGACGCGCAGTGCGACGGCACCGGGCCCGAGCCTGGCGACCCCGTGGGCCCCGAGGCTCTTCCTTGCGAGGTGACCCACACCTTCACCGCCCACGCCGACGCATCGACCGAGCCATTCCACGTCCCGGCGCAAGGCGCCGACAACCTCTACCAGTGCTTCACCTTCCAGTCGCCGCTGACCGAGCCCACCCAGGCCACCGCGTGGGCACCCATCATCGACGACGAGCGGGTGATCCACCACTGGATCCTCTACCGCTCGCCCACGCCCCAGGTCGACGGCGGCGTCGGCCCGTGCAACATGCCGAGCGACGCACTGTTCGTCGCGGGCTGGGCCCCAGGGGGCGGCAACTTCCTCATGCCCCCCGATGTCGGCCTCGAGCTGGGCGGACCCGACGACCACTACATTCTTCAGGTCCACTATCACAACACCGCCAACCACGACGATGCACTCGATGCCAGCGGGGTGGCGTTTTGTACCGCCGAGCAGCCGCGCCCCCTGACGGCCGGGATCATCACCCTGGGCTCGGTGTTCCTCAGCATTCCCCCCGGAGCCCAGGGCCACGACGAAGCGGGCACCTGCCCCTCATGGGTGACGGGCTTCCTGCCCGAGCCCCTGACCGTGATCGCGTCGTTCCCCCACATGCACGAGCTCGGCCGCTCGTTCCGAACCGAGATCTTGCGGGGCGGCGATGAAGCCAACGTGGACCTACTGACCGATGTGCCGATCTACGAGTTCGAGAACCAGGAGTTCTACGTCAATGATCCACCGGTCCAGATCATGCCAGGCGACGCGATCCGCACCACCTGCACGTACGACAACCCCTACGCCTTCCCCGTGGGCTTTGGCGAGGGCACCG
>JAHZJA010000727.1 GCA_022601155.1 Deltaproteobacteria bacterium
ATGGCCGACCAGATGGCGGAGGTCGGGTTCGCGGGGGTGAGCGTCTCGGTCGACGGGCTCCGCGAACAACACGACCTACTTCGGGGCCGCCACAAGTCCTTCGATTGGTGCTTCAAGGCGATCGAGGCAATTCGTGGGGCGGGCATGAAGTGCGGGGCCAACACGCAGATCAACCGCGTGTCGGCGCCTCAGCTGCCGCTCATCTTTCAGCTGTTGCACGATGCTGGCGTCAGGAGTTGGCAGGTGCAGATGACGGTGCCCATGGGCAACGCCGCCGATCGCCCCGAGCTGCTGCTGCAGCCGTGGGAGCTGCTCGATGTGTTCCCAGTGATTCACCACCTGTGGCTGCGTGGCGCCGAGAGCCTTCCCTACGTCTACCCTGGCAACAACATCGGATACTTCGGCCCCTACGAGCGGCGGTTCCGCGCGGTCGAGGGCCACGGCCCCATCGAGGAGGGCTTTTGGACGGGGAGCATGGGCGGCGTGTTGACCCTGGGCATCGAGGCCGACGGCACCATCAAGGCCGATCCGTCGCTGCCCACCGACGACTACGCGGGCGGCAACATCCGTGAAAAGAGCCTCCGCGAGATCGTCTTCGAATCGAATGAGCTGACGTTCAACGACGAATTCGGCACCCAACACCTGTGGGGATTTTGCAACGACTGCGAGTTCTCCGAGGTCTGCCGAGGCGGGGACACCTGGACTGCCCACGTGTTCTTCGACCGAGACGGCAACAACCCGTACTGCCATCATCGCGCCCTACACCACGCCGCCCGAGATGTTCGGGAACGGCTGAGCATGCGCGTCAAACCCGACGGCGTCCCGTTCGACAACGGCATCTTCGACACCACGCAAGTCCCCCGCGACCAGTGGGTCGAGGATCCCAACGGACTGAAGTTCTCGGACATCCAGTGGCCCGAAGCATGGCTCGCCGAAGACCCGGAGCTCCCGCAGCGCCTCGCTGCCGAGCGCGACCGCAGCATCGACGTCTGGCAACGAACCCGGCTCACCCCCGACGCCGCGGAGTAGGGTGGCGCCCTCCATCACACGGCCCCGAACGACGCTCTCACCCCGCGCACTCGCAATGCACAGGATCTTCATCGGGCTGGGCCTCCTCATCCTCTCGTGCGACCCGAACGCGAGCCCTGCCCCGTCGGAGGGTGAGTCGACCCCACCGCGTGCCAAGCCCAGCCCCAACCTGTTCGAGCTGCTGGACGAGACGCCGTCCGTCCTCGAGTACCACGAGGTCGACGAGCTCGGGCCAGCGCAGCACGGCCTCACCCTGCGGGTGCACGGCTGGGTGAAGCCGGGAAGCGTCATGCAGCGCAGATCGCCGCCGAGTATCCGATTCGAGCTGGTCCGCGGCGACGCAGCCACGACGGTCGAGTACGCGGGCCCGCTTCCCGACCGATTCCAAGATCGACTGGAGACGATCGTCACGGGCACCCTCTCGGACGATGGCACCACCCTGGTCAGCGATACGCTGGTGACCAAGTGCCCCAGTGACTACGACGCCCTGCCCCCGTGGCCGCAGACTGGCGCGCCCCGCTGAGACCGAGCGCTCAGCCGTCGTCGAACATGTCGCTCAGGCTGGCCGTCACCTCGTCGTACGTCTTGTAGCCCTGGGTGACCACGCACGGCTGCTCGGCCCCGATCAGCAGCAGCGTCGGAAACCCCCGCACGCCCAGCTCGCGCGAGAGGGCAAAGTCGGCACGGGTCACCTCGTGGGTCTCGACCTGGTCGACACAGGTGGCGAACTCGTCGCCGTCGACCCCCACCTCGGCGGCGAGCGCACGCAACACCCAGGGGTCGGTGACGTTGGCCCCCTCGGCGTGGAATGCCTCGTGAAGCCGGGTGAGGTACCGAAGCGTGACGCCCGGGTTCAAGCGTCGCACGGTGGCCACCGCTCGACACGCGGGCTCGGTGTCGTAGACGAACGCATCACGCTCGAAGAACCCAAAGTCGAACGGCTGGCCCGTCTTGCGACCGACTTCTTCCCAGTAGTGACGAAACTCGATCTTGGTGGGCGCACTGAGGGGCTCCGTGGCCCCGGGGGCGAGCCCACCCAGGACCACTTGCACGGGCAAGGTGTCATCCAGAGCAGCGGCGATGCGATTGATGACGGGGGCAAAGCCCCAGCACCACGAACACATCGGATCGGCGAAGTAGAGCAGTTGCCCGGTGTCGGCCATCAACGCAACTAGCGTGGCTCGAAAACCAGGGAGCGTCGAACGTCGGGCCTGGGCCCCTCGTCTACGGCGGCGGCCGGTCGCGGGTCGTCAGGCGGCCCCGGCCGGTCCGGTGTTGCCCCGGGTCGCAAGGGCCCAGCGCTCCGCTCACGAGTGCGACACGGTGAGCAGCACCGTCCACGCGACCAGCAGAGCCAACACACCGAGGCCCCACCGCAGCGCAGGTCGGGGGCGCAAGCGGCCGCGAGGATCGATCCCCTGGACCACGAAGCCCGCGATACATGCGGCCCACCCGAGGAACGCCAGCGCAGCCAGGTTCCCCCGCACGGGATCGGGGCCCGGCTCCTTCGACAACAGCTCCCGATGAAACGCCACGGGGTCGTCGGTCCCCCCGATGTCGAGACCCATCGCCTGCTCCTGCTCGGCCATCAACGCCGCGATGTTGTCTGCAACGATATCTCGTGGGCTCACAGGAGGCCGCCCTGAAATCTCTGGGCCGCCGAAATCCGCTCA
>JAHZJA010000728.1 GCA_022601155.1 Deltaproteobacteria bacterium
GTCCTGCAGATCGGCGTCGAGGGTCAGCACGATCTGTCCGCGCACGCGTTCGAATGCGGCGTTGAGGGCAGGCGACTTGCCGAAGTTCTTGCGAAAGTGGACCACGCGCAGCCGCGGGTCGCTGTCCGCCAGCGCGTCCAGTGCCTCGGCCGAGCCGTCGCTGCTGCCGTCGTTGACGAACAGAATCTCGTACGGACGCTCCAGGGGGTCGAGCCCTGCCTTCAGCTCCTCGTGGAGTTGCGACAGCGATCCAACCTCGTTGTACACGGGGATGACGATCGAGAGCTCTGGCACTGGGGTGGTCGAAGCCACGGGGTCCGAAGACTACCCCAAACCGCGCGGACCGAAAAAAGGTGGTCGCCCGCGGCGGTCGCCTCACTCGCTCCGGACCGCCGCGCAGGGGTCGGAGGGGTCGAGTTCCTCGCCGGGATAGCGGAGGATTGTCACGGGGATCGAGGTCGGACGTTCGCCGCGAAGCGAGGCCTTGAGCCTTATCTTTGCCGCGTGTCGGGCATCGAAGTACTCGACGCGCAGGTGGTGGACGCCCGCGGTGAGCTGGATGTCCTCGCCCCGGGATCGCTCCCCGTGCCGACCCCAGTTGTCGACCAGCAGGGTCCCGTCGATCGACAGGCGGGATCCGTCGTCGGAGACGAGCTGGAACGAGACCATCAGGGGCTCCTCCAGCACCATGCAGCTGTCCCAGCGGATCGAAAAGTCGTCGGTGGGAAAGTCGGGCTCGGGGCCCATTCGCTTCCAGTCGAACTTCACGTCTCCGTCGCGGCGCACCACCGGATCGCCCGTGAAGTCCCGACTGGCGAAATACTCCCCTCGCCAGGGGCCCTCGCGGTAGTCGGGCACGGTGAGCACCAGGGCCACCACCACCACCGACAGCACGATGCTGAGCATCGCGGCCCATCGCCACAGCTGACGACGGTGTGATGCATGCTGGCCGGGGGCAAAGCGCTCCTCCCCGGCGGTCGTCACCCCCGCCGCCAGCACCCCGGCCAACTCGCGAAGGACGGGGAGGTCGGGGGCTTGCTCGTCGAGTTGATCTTCGGCGGGCAGCATGCGCAGCGACGCCGCAGCGGCGGCGGGAACCCAGCGGACCGCGCTCCGCTCGATGGCATCGGCGGGTTCGTCCTCCACGCCCGCGGCGACGGTCAGCGCCCGGAACCCGCAGCGCAGGTGGTGGACGGCGGTCCATGGCGGTACCGAGGGATCATCGAGCAGTGAGGCGACCGCCACGGCGTGGCCCTGGGCCCGTGCCCACGCATCTGCTGGATCCGCGGGCTTGGACCCGGCACCCGAGTCGGTGCCAGCATCCGTCGGCGAGCCCACGGACGAAGGGAAGGGCGTGTCGGTCATGGCCCCTCCGTCGTGGAGCTGCTGTCGTGGGCAGCGTCCTTGCTGGGCGTGGGCCCGCCTTCGGGGATGGGTCCTTCGTCGGGCGGGCGGCGGGTTCGCGAGCTGGGTCGGAGGCGCTTGCGCTTCTTCGCCATCTCCCGCTTGCGAACGAAGCCCGGCGGCGGCTCGGGTTTCGCGACCTCCCGCTCCTTGGCCTTGGCGTCCGTCTTTGCGCTGCGTAGGTCCCGAATGACGGCGAGCATGGTGTCGGAGCGGTCCACCGTCGCGATGACGGGGAACTTGCCCTTGCGCAGGTGGCAGTTGGAGCGCGTGTAGCCGATATAGAACTCCGCGCCAGGGCCTTTGGCCTCGACCCATGCGAAGTTGCCGTCGATGTAGTTCCAGGCCACGAAGTCGGGAATGCAGCCGCTGACGAGGTACCGGGTGTTCAAGAACCGGTCCCGCTCGTGCTCCCACAGGTGGTCTGCCAGGCGTTCGAACGCCTCCTTGTACGAGGCACCGTAGTAGTCGGTGTCGTAGTCCCCCTGCGCGCCGTGCAAGCCGCCCACCAGCTCATTGAAGTAGATGTACTGGTACGGGTGCAACTGCACCATCGCCCGGGTCTGGATCGTCAGTCCTACGCCGCCGACGAGCATCAACCCGAGCGCTACGCCTGCGCGTCCACGCGGCAGCATTCGGGGCAACGCGACCGCCGTGAGTGCGGCCACCACTACCAACGCGGGGACCAGGAACAAGAAGTGTCGCAAGCCATCGTAGACGACGGAGGACACGAGGATGGCGTAGGTCGGCGGCCCCGCAATCGCCGCCACCAGCACCAGGGTGATGTTGCGCTGGGCAAGCGTGACCCGCTGCCGTCGGCGGCGGCTGAGCATCACCACGGCCACGATCACGACCGCGGCCAAGACCAGCGCGACGATCAGCAGCGGGAGCTTGATCCCGAAGTAGTGGGGTAGGTAGTCCCACCGCGGCTCGGTGGTCAGCATGTCTTCGCCTGCAAACGGCATGTGGCGACGGTGCACGGAGAACCGGCTCATGCGGCCCAGCGCCATCCACGGGCGACGGATCGGATCGAGCAACGCCCACGGCCACGAGGCCAGCATCACCAGCCACGCCCCCACCATCGATGCTGCAGCAGGCAACCCCAGCCGCCGAAACGTGGCCAGCCCAACATCGATGCGGCCGGTCGCGCGGGCCCGCAGCCAGGCGAAGACAATGACGACGGCGCCCAGGTACACCAGCAGCAGGATCCCCGCGATACGGACGCTCATCGCCAGACCGACCAGCACCGCGAACCGAATCCACAGTCGCCGCGTCGGGCGAGGCAACTGCAGGACCAGCGCACACAAGGCATCGAGGGCCCAGACGTAGCCCACCGCGAACGGGAGGTCCTTGGGGTTGGCGAACATGTGCCCGTAGTAGACGGGGGTGCTCGCCAGCAGCAGCACGGCGACCAGGCCCGCGGCGGGGCCCGCCAGTCGTCGCGCCAGGCTCCACACTCCGGTCAGCCCCAGCACTCCCACCGCGGCGCCCAGCAGGTGGATCGTCTCGTAGTCCGACAGCGGAGAGACGCGTCGAAGCACGGCGCCCAGCAGGTCGAAGCCGCCGCCGTACATATAGTCCATGCGGTAGCACAGCGCCGACGTGTCCTGCCCCGCCGTGGCGAACCACGCCAGGATGTGATCGCCGTACGTCAGGTGCCAGCTCTCGTCCCACGTGATGCCGTAGTCGCGAAACGTCGCGAACACGACAGCCAGCACCCCGGCCATCACCGTCGCCGAGGCCATGTCGCACGCGGTGGCCCAGCGCCCGGGCAGGCGGCCCCCCCAGGGAGCCGGGCAACGGTCGGGCGCCGCTTCGGTCATGGGTCGCGTCGCTGTGCGAGCACCATCGTCCATGGGGCTACGAGCGGCGCGGAGAGGATCGTGAAGCGCTGCTCCACGAAGCGCTTGAAGCCGCGGCGGCCCCAATGGTTGACGTGCTCGGGATCGTTGCCCCAGGCACCGACGTGCTTGCCCCGCATCATGTTGAGGCCGCGGAACATCGGCTCCCACGGGACCGACAGCAGCAGGTGTCCTCGGGTGAGACGCTCGAGAATCGGCAGCATCTGCGAGGGGTCCGGAATGTGCTCGAGCACCTCCAGCATCATCACCAGGTCGAACTGGCGACCATCATCGGCCAGCTCGCGGGCGTCGCGTTGCTCGAGCATCGCTCGGTCACCCAGGCGCGCGCGGGCGTCGGTGATGGCGGGCTCCGAGATGTCCACGCCGTGGAGCGAGGCCTTCACCCCGCCCTGCGACAGCGCATCGAGCATGTAGCCCTCGCCGCAGCCCACCTCCAGGATCGAGGCCGGCCTCAACCCATCCACGATCTCGAGCGCGGCCGCCTTGAACCGGCCGATCAAGGCCCGCTGGATGGGGTTGCCGCTCTCGTGCTTTTGCTTGTTGCCGTAGTTGTCGGCCATGGCGATGGCGGGCCCACGGCCCAGTCCGCGGCAGTGTACGGCGGGGTCTAGACCTCGTCGAGGGAGCAACGCGGCTGCGGCTGTTGCGGGGCGTTTCCGACGCGAAAGTCGCGCCAGGCCACGGTCCTCCGCATTGGGTGGCGCTCAGGCGGCCGTCCGCGGAGGCGCTCGCAAGGCGAGAGCGAAAAGGGCTTCGCGCCGCGGTGTCGCGCCGGGCGTTCGTCGGGGCGGGACCATGGGCCCACGACGAATGCGAGGCCCGCCTCGGGGCCTCACCCAGGAGGCGGCCCGAGGCATCGACGCGACGGGTGGTGTCGCCGGCCCGGTCTCGAGGGAGTGGGGCTGACGACCTGCGGAGCGATCCACCGCGATCGGCTGCTACCCGGCGGGCGCCGCTCAACCAGGAGGGTGAGGCCGGACCGGGACGGCTTGGTCGACCAGAACGGCTTGGTCGACCAGAACGGCTTCGTCGACCGGGACGGTTTCATTGACCGGGACGGTTTCATTGAGCGGGA
>JAHZJA010000729.1 GCA_022601155.1 Deltaproteobacteria bacterium
CAGCGCGCCTTGGCCGAGCTGTCGCCCCGCGACCGCAACCTGCTGCGGCTGGAACTCATCGACCGCCTCACCCTCGACGCGATCGCCCAGATCCATCAGGTCCATCCCGTGACCGTCTCCCGCTGGCGTGCCGCGCTGCGCAAGCAACTGCACCAGGGCACCCGTCGCGTCTTCGAGCAGACGCTCCGCGTCGACCGCGACGAGTTCCACAGCATCATGCGACTCATCGGCAGTCAGCTCGACGTGAGCCTGCCTCGCCTTCTGCGAGACGAGTGAACCGCGAGCGCCGAGCCACGGCGCATTCGTGGCGGAACCGCAGCACGATAGTCGTGGTTTCTCACGGGCGACTCGTCGCCACGGGCGCCGCTTCATCCGCGTGCCGAACCGGGCGTAGCGGCATGTATTCGAACCTCGGGCCTGGTTGTCATCGAGCGCGCCGGAGATTTTATTGCCCCTCGGCGAATAGGTTCGCGAAAGGTCCGGACTCCCAGGTGGTCGCCGAGGCCACCTGTCATGCACCCCCCCAAGACCCCCTCCACGTCGCAGCGCTCCTCTCAGGCATCCGGCCCTGCCGCCGGTGGCAAGGCAAGCGTCTACGACACCATCTTCCAAGTGACCGAGGACGCACTGTCCCGCGGCATCGGTCACCTCAGCACCCAAGACGAGCAGCTCGACGGCCGCACCATCCAGGTCGACGGCCGTCCGCTGGTGAGCTTCAGCTCGTGCAGCTACCTCGGGCTAGAGCGCGACCCCTCCATCGTCGACGGCATCTGCGACGCGGCCCGTCGGTTCGGGAGCCAGTTCTCCTCGTCCCGCAGCTACCTGTCGATCAGCCAGTACGAGGTCCTCGAAGGTCTGCTCGAGGAGATCTTCGAACGCCCTGCGCTCGCGTGCCCCTCCACCACCCTGGGCCACATCTCGGCGTTGCCCGTGCTGGTGGGTGATGGCGATGCCGTCATCCTCGACCAGCAAGTGCACCACAGCGTTCAGACAGCCGCGCAGCTGCTCAAGGCGCGAGGCATCCCGCTGCACATCGTCCGCCACAACCGGATGGACCGGCTCGAGCGGCTCGTGAGCGAGCTCGAAAGCAAGCATCAGCGTGTCTGGTACCTGGCCGATGGCGTCTACTCCATGTACGGCGACGTCGCGCCCGCGGCCGAGCTGGTGGAGATGCTCGATCGCCACCGCAAGATGTGGCTCTACATCGACGACGCCCACGGCATGGGCTGGGCCGGCGACAGCGGACGCGGCTACATTCGCAGCCAGATCGACCACCACGACCGCATGGTGCTCGCCGCGTCCCTCAACAAGTCGTTCGCCACTGCGGGCGGTGTGCTGGTCCTCCCCAACGCCGAGCTCCGCGATCGCATTCGCAGCTGCGGCCCCACCATGATCTTCTCGGGTCCGATTCAGCCGCCCATGCTCGGAGGCTGTATCGCCAGCGCTCGGCTGCATCTGTCTCCCGCGATCACGGCGGCGCAGGACGAGCTCCGCTCGCTCATCGATCACACCAACCGCCGCATCGCCGAGCTGGGCCTGCCCCTGGTCGACGTCAACGACACTCCGCTGTTCTTCATCCCCACCGGACTCCCGCGGCTGGTCTATCGGATGGTCAAGCACCTGATGGACGACGGCTACTACGCCAACCCTGGCGTGTTCCCAGCCGTCCCCATGCGCCAGGGTGGGATCCGCTTCACCATCCATCGTGGGCTGTCCACCGCCGACATCGACGCCATGCTCGAGCGGCTGGCCCATCACTACCCCCGCGTTCTCGCCGATGAAGGTTCGAGCCTCGAGGACGTGCGCCGGGCCTTTCGCATGACGGGCATCGTCATCCCGCAGCGGCCCGAGCCCGAGCCCGCCCCGCTCGCACTACGCACCACGCTCTCCCTGCACCACGCCACCTCGATCCGCGATGTCGACCCCGCGATGTGGGACCGACTGTTCGTCAACCGAGGCGCGGTGACCCACGCTGCGCTCACGATGATGGAGGACGTGTTCCGCGACGCCGACGACCCCGAGCAACGGGCCGAGCCTGGCTACGTGTGGATCGAGGACGAGCACGGCCAGGTGGTGCTCGCCACCATGTACTCGGTGTGCCTGGTCAAGGAGGACATGTTTGCTCGCGGCGAAGTCTCGCAGAAACTCGAGGAGATCCGCCGCAACGACGACCCGCACTACCTGGTCTCGAGAGCCGTCGTGATGGGCACTCCCCTCAGCGTTGGCGACCATCTCCACCTCGACCGCGACCACGCCCGCTGGGGCGATGCTCTCGCACGGCTGGTCGACCACCTGCAGCAGGTCAAGCGCGACAGCGGGGCCAACCAGGTGCTGCTACGCGACTTCGCCATGGGCGCGGATGATGCCTTGCGCGACGAGATGCTGGAGCTCGGCTTCTTCGAGCACCGCCTGCCCGACATGCTGACGATCTCGGACATGCACTGGGACGACCGCGACGCGTACCTGGCCACCTTGGGGCAGAAGTACCGCTACAACGTGCGCAAGGAGGCCATCGCCTTCGAGGACTGCTTCGACATGGAGACGGGCTCCCACTGCTCGGAGGAGACCATCGCCCAGTGCTACGCGCTGTACTGCTCGGTGCATCGGCGCAGCTACGACCTCAACGTGTTCCGGCTGCCCTCCGAGCTGTTCCGCGCCATGTTCCGGCACCCGGAGTACGACGTCATCCGGCTGTACCTTCGCGAGCACGAGGGCCCGCGCCGCCCCGTCGCCGTGCTCATCAGCCACCGCGCGGGCAGCCTCTACTCCGCGTTGTTGGTGGGACTGGCCGACGAGTACCTGTTCACCCACAAGACGTACAAGCAGGCGCTGTTTCGCTGCGTGGAGCGGGCCCGCGCCCTGGGCCACAGCGAGCTCAACCTGGCCTTCACCGCCGACCTCGAGAAGAAGAAGCTCGGCGCCCGGCCCCGCCCGACCTGTGCCTACGTGCAGCTCGACGATGACTACGCCGCAGTCGTGATGGAAGCCTGCTGAGTCGAGCCACGGCGCGAGCGGTCGTCACCCGCCTGGCTCGTGTGCCTCGACGGGTGACGGCGATCGCGTCACACCATGATCTCCGCCACCGTTTGCTCGGTGTATCCCGCCTGCGAGCCGATCGACTCGATCTGCGGCGCAACGGCCTGCGCACAGGTGAGCAGCACATCCGAGGCATTGCGCGACGGGTCCCGATGGTGAAGACCGGGGTTGCGCAGCCGGCCACCTGCCCCCCCAGCCACGATGAACGGCATGTCCTCGGGAGAGTGCGTGAGGCCCTCGGAGACGTCACTGCCCAACAACACGACGGACTGATCGAGCAGGCTGCCGTCGCCCTCGGGCTCCGCCGCCAGCTGCTCCAGCAGATACGCGAACGCCTCCATGTTCACCACCACCGCCTGATGAAGGAGGTCCAGCATCTCGGGAGAGCTCTCATGGCTCATCGAGTGATTCTCGAGCGTCGCCCCCGTCATCGCGTAGATGCTCTGACAGACCGGGCCCGTCTGCTGCATGGTGACCACCCGGACCAGGTCGCAGCGCAAGGCCACCACCACCAGATCGGCCATCACCCTCGCCACGCTCTCCAGGGGCTCGACCCCGTTGTCGTCGGCGTTGGTCTCGGGCGGCATCTGCGGCGCATCACATGGCGGAGGCACGGCCGTGATCTGCTGCTCCAGCCGATCCACGCTGTCCAGGTGGGCGTCCAGCCGCATGCGGTCGGTCTGACCGAGCCGGTCCCGGAGCCCCCGCGCGTCGTCGAGCACCGCATCGAGAATGCGAGACCGGGTCTCGGCATCCGCCCCTGCCCCCACGAACAGGCGGTTGAACACGTCCTGGGGATTGAGCATCGGAGGGTTGGGCTGGTTGGGCCCGCGAAACGAGAGCGTGGAGGCCCCGCCCCCGGGTGTGCGCTTGGAGTTGCCCACGTGGAGCGAGCGCATGTACGTCTCGCCACCGATCACATCCGCCACCACCTGGTCGATGGAAGGCCCGCTCGGTCGTGACTGGAGGGGGTCGGTCGCATCGTAGTAGTCACCACGGTGGCCGCTGAACGATCCATACAGGCCATTGTCGTGCCCGTTGGCGCCCGCCATCTGGTGGGTGAACCCGCTGAGCACCGAGCAGTTGTCGCGGACCGCGGCCAGCGGAGCCAACGCCTCGGAGAGCGAGTACCCCGGCCCGGACTCGGACGGTATCCAACGGTCGAGGCGGACCCCATTGCCGAACATGAAGGTGATCAGGCGGCGCGGAAGGCCGTCGCCACCCGCTCGTGCCTCAGCGGTGTGGTCGGTCATCGCCTCCAGCAGCGGTAGTCCCATCGAGACCGCGGTGCCGCCGACCAGTCCCCGCAGCAACGTGCGGCGACCAAGGGTAGGACGTGTCTTGTCGATCTTCATGGTTCCCTCACCATCGAAAAAGCCGGATCGGCCACCAGCTCCACCATCAATGGCTGGAGCCGATGGCCCTGCTCCACGAAAGACTCCACATGTCGTTCGAGCCAGGGCTGCTCGCTCTCGGTCTCCACGTGCCCGGTGGCGTGCCGAAACAGCTTCTCCACCAGACACGCGGGTAGCTTGGGCTCCTCGAACAACCGCTGCCCCAGCTCACGAGGACCGTCGAACTCGCCCAGGTCGGGGAGATCGGCGCTCGCATCGATTGGGAACCCGTTGTCTTCGGTGCGATGAAAGCCCATGCCGTCGAACGGCTCCAGCGCGAAGCCCAAGCCATCCAGAGACACGTGGCAGCCCGCGCACGCGGGATCCTGTTGATGTTGCATCAGCTTGTCGCGCATCGTGGGAGCGTCCGTATCGGGAGGCAGCTCCAGCTGCACGTCGTCGGGCGGAGGCTGGATCACGTCACACAGCAGCGCCTCCCGAATGAGCTTGCCCCGCCGCGTGGGAGAGGTTCGGGTGGCGTTGGCCAGCAAGCTCAACAGCCCCATGTGTCCCAGGATCCCCGAGCGTTGCTGATCGGCGGGCAGCTCGGTGCGGGTGTACTGCTCGAAGTCCGCCGTCGGGTCGATCGGCGTCCCCAGGTACAGCCCCGCGGTCACCGGGTTGGTGAACGTGTAGTCGGCGGTCACCAGCTCGCGAATGTCCGTGTCGCGCTCCCACACCAGGTCGCGGACGAGCCGGAGTGTCTCCTGCCGGGCGGCCTCGCTGAGCTCGGCGCTGAACACCCCGATGCCCTCGTTGGGATCGCCCAGGGCCGGGAATGCGGCAGGCACCTTGACCAGACCGTCGAGGTCGTCCAGCTGCAGCAGCTCGATGATGTGCTGGTCGAGGGCGTCGGCCGCCCCCGCGGTGGCCAGCAGATCGCGCGCCACCTCGCGCAGCACGTCGGGGTCGTCCAGCGCCCCCTGCTCGGCCAGCTCGAGCAGCTCGTCGCGCGGGGTCGTGCCCACCAAGAAGAACGAGATCTTGGCGGCCAGCTCCCAGTCGTCCAGCCGCCGAAGCGAGTCGTCTTCGGGGTCGGGCTCGCCCACCTCCACCAGGTACAGAAAGCTCGGCGACTGCAGCATCGCCGCGATCACCAGCAGCGGTCCCCCGTAGAAGCTGTCGTACAGGGCCACGCCATCGTCGTGGAGCGCCAGCAACCGCGCCCGCTGCTCATCGTCCAGTGGGCGTCGGAACATCCGGCGGCCGACCCTGTCGATGTAGTCCCGTGCACATGCAGGGTCGTCGTTCGCCACCGGAGTGCAGCCCACCGCGACCTCGACGGCAGCCGCATCGGTAAACAGCGCGTTGACGACCGCAATCGCCGACTCCTCGTACCGCGCTACCGTGTCATCACCCGCCACCAACTCGGCCGCGCCGATCGAGCGCTGACCCGAGCGTGGAAGGTCCTCGGGCGGTAGAGCCGCGTCGCTCGCGGTTGCACCGAGCACGTCGCGGATGGCGTTGCGATACTGGTAGCCGAGCAGTCTCCGCATCGACGGGGGCCCGGCCGGCGCCTCGGTCGGCACCTCCCCCGTGGACGCTTCGGTGGTCGACGCCTCGGTCTCGCCCCCCGACGAGTCGCCACCTCCCGCTTCTTCGGCTGCCTCCCGGCATCCGCCCAACATCATGGCTGCGATGGCCAGGGCCACGCGCAGCGGGTGTAAACGTGCGTGCATCCGCTCTCCTGGGCGCGATCGAGGCGCCTACGGGGAGCAGACGCAGCGACCACGCCGACTCCTGCATTCTTTTTTTCGTTGGGGGGCAATTTCCCCTGCGTGGTGGCCCTTGCCCGGGCCACCACGCAGGTGGGAGCATCGTGGCGCGATGCGCTCATCGCTCGGCTGGGGACTGACCACGCTGCTCGGGTGCAATGCCGTACTCGGCATCCCGGAGCAGGTCGTCGTGCTGTGCGAGCAGAGCGGCGACTGTCCTGGCGGCTACTGCGGCAGCGACGATCGCTGCGACGACCAGCAGTGGGCGCTGCGGTTTGGTGACGCGGACGACCAGGCCGTGGCCGCGCTCGACTACTACGACGGTGATCGCGAGGGCCCCGAGCCGGGTCGGCTGGTGATGGTGGGCAGCTTCGAGGGACAGCTGGACTTCGGCGAAGGTCACCGGCTCGAGTCCGTCGATGGGCGCGATGCCTACGTAGTGGCGCTGGGCCCCGACGGTCTCCCCACGTGGAGCCACCACTTTGGGGGACCGGGCGACCAGCGTGCAACGGCGATCGACATCGACATCGAGACCGGCATGGTGCATGTGGCCGGAGAGTTCGGGGGCGACCTCGAGATCGACGGCACCGTGCTGCCCACCACCTCGGGGCAGGCCCAGGGTTTCGTGGCGCAGATCGATCCGGCGGGCTCGCTACAGTGGGCGCGCGCGTTCGGGGGCACCCAAACCCTGGAGGTCCGCGACCTGGTCACGGTCAACGGCGCGCCCACGGTGGTGGGGAGCTACCAGGGCCCCTGGACCCGTGGCCCGGCCGGAGCATTCGACTCACCTTCGGCGGTCGCGGGATTCCTGGTCAGCTACGACGCCACCGCCACCGCCAGCGTGAGCTCGGGCTTCGGCGCGTCGCAGAGCCTGTCGCCGTGCTGCGTGCTCATCGACCCGCTCACCAACGACGTCCTCATCGGCGGCCGTTTTCGCGGCGACCTCGATACCGGGACCGCCGTGCTGAGCTCCGAGGGTGAAGATGGTTTCGTGTTCTTCCTCGTCGACGATCCCAACGGGGGTCCGCGCCAGCTGTCCGCGCTGCATCTGGGTGAGCCTCTCCAGGCCTTTGGCACCGACTCTCTGGCGCGGCTGAGCCTGGCCCTCAACGTCGGCACCGATACCCCGGGCGTGTCGATATTCCGCCTGCTCGCCGATGCCACGACCGAGCTGGTCCGGGCCGAGACTCCCGAAGGCAGCGCGGAGATCTTCACGCTGACCCACAACCGCGACAACGAGACGCTCGTCTTCGGGCAGTTCGACGGCACCCTCGATCTCGTGGAAGGAGCCAGCCTCCACGCCGACGACCCCGATCTGTTCGTGGTGACGATCGACGAGCAATGGAGGCTCCCGCCCGGCCGCGCCTGGGCGTTCGGGGGCACGGGCGAGTCCACCCCCACGGGGATCGCGACCGATGACGACGGCTACACCTTCGTGGTGGGGACATTCGACGGCGAGCTGTCCCTCGACAACGGCCGAGGAGCGCCCGTGCTCGTCGGCGAAGGTCGACGCGACGTGTTCGTTGCGCGGCTGCGGCTTTGAGGTGGGGCACGCGGCGCGACCACGACGTCCCGTGGCCCCAGGCTCCGCCGGACCGCGGTGCGGCGCGGGGCCGCTCACTCCTCGTCGTGCTCGAACGACGCCTCGAACCGTGCCGTCACCTTTGCATCGGACCGAGCCTGCACTGCGGCGTGCACCCGCTGGACCAACCGCTCGTCGTACTTGAACGTACTGAGCGCCCGCACGGCCCCCTCGGCCGAGCCCGGCGGACCGTCCTCGATGATCTCGATCAGGTGACTCCACGCCCGATCATTGCGGAGCATCGCCAAGCCCAGCAGCAGGACGTCGCGCCGCCCGCCGTGCACCGCCCGCTCCGCTTGCTGTGATAGGGGCTCGAAGGCGTCTTCGATTCGCGATCCGCCCAGGGCCAGCGCCGCGGCCTCCATCGCCGTGTCGTCGGTGCTGCCCAGGTACGACCCGACGAATTCCAGCGATGAGGCCGGCGCCAGCTCGAGCAGAGCCCCAAAGCACTCGCCCAGCACCTCCGGTTCTTCCTCGCCCAGCTCGATGCGCAGCCGCAGCAGCGGCTCACCGCTGGCCGCGTTGGCCGAGCACCCGATCGCCCGTGCCGCGGCAGTACGCGCTGCGGCCAGATCATCGGCGAGCAGATGCGCCGCCTCGACCATCGCCCGCGGGTGCCCCGCTTCGGCAAGCGCCATTGCACAGATCCCCCGCAGCTGCGCGGCCGTGTCGACACGGCCTCCCCACACCGGCTCCATCTGCACGTGTCGGGCCCCGGCCAGGAACACCTCGTCGGCCTCCGCCTCCAGCTCGCGGAGGCACATGGCGATGGCCGTCTTGCCCTGACACTGCGGGTCGCGCTTCACCGCATCTTCGCGCAGTCGTTCGAACGCAGCGGGTAGACGCTCGACCAGCTTACGCTGCGGCGCACCGTCACGCTCGGGCGTGAGAGCCTGGGCTGCAACGGCAACCAGCATGCCGTTCTTTCCGTCCAGAGCCCGGGTCAGCGTCTTTGCAGCGCCCTCCGCCGCAGGATCACGCGCCGCTTGCCGCAGCGCGGCCAGGCGCTCGTCGAAACGGGTACTCACACCGCCGAGTGTACGCCTGCTCTGGCCGGCGATGACCCGAGCCTGCACGTGATCGCACCGCCCGACGCACAGCTCATGCGCAACGTCGCGGCACCGTCGTTCGCCGTCGGGATGCGCCCGGGACGGCTTCGACGCCTCGTCGCTCCACGATGCCGCCCGGAGGCACCGCCGCAGGCGCGATCAGACCGTGGGGCGCTCTAAGGGCAGGGAATCCCACAGTCCTCGGTCACCGAGGTCACGCACAGGCCATCCCACGAGTTGCTGCAACAAAACGGATCGAGAGCGCACACCGTGGCCACGCACGGATCGCAGGCCGGATCGAGCGCAACCCCCTCCACACACAGCTCGTGGGCGCAGTTTCCTCCGCCACACAGGTCGTCGACCATGCCGTTGCAGTCGTCGTCGAGCATGTTGCCGCAGATGTCCATCATGGCGGCGTTTTGGGTCTGCTCGCACAGCAGCGAGCCCGCCGTGCACTGCTGGATCCCGTCGGCACAGATGCCCGACAACCCGGTGCCACACGCCCCACCGCCGCCCGGATTGCCGTCGTCGACGGTGCCGTTGCAGTCGTTGTCCTCGCCGTCACAGACCTCGGCGGTAGGCATGACGTCGGACACGCACTCCACGACGCCCAGGTTGCAGATCGAGATCCCGCTGGCACAGACGCCAGACATCCCGGTGGAGCACATCTCGCCCGCGCCCGGATCGCCCTCGTCGACCTCGCCATTGCAGTCGTTGTCGAGCCCGTCGCACGCCTCGGCCGAGGGCTCGGCGTCGGGGATGCAGGTCAAGGTACCGGTCTCGCACACCATCGTGCCGGTGGCACACACGCCGCTGAGCCCGGTCTCGCACCGCTCGCCCCCCCCGGGGTCGCCGTTGTCGATGGCTCCGTCGCAATCGTTGTCGAGCCCGTCGCATACCTCTTCGGTGGGAATGCAATCGTCGGTACCGCCAGGACCCGTGGTGCTGGGCCGACCGCCCGTGGGCTCGGGGTCGCCATCGGTGCCCGCCGAGTTGCCGAACGTCGCGACGGGACCTGCGGTGAACCCATTGGTATCGCCCACTGCACAGCCCAGGGACCAGGGAACCGACAGTACGGTCAACGCGAGCGAACGAACGAGCCAAGCCACCCATGTAGTGTAGCAGCGGATCCGCCCGAGGCTCCCGTGAGCCTGCCTGCTCGATCTGCAGGAGACCTCCACCATGGCGCTACCCGCGAGACAGCCTTGAGTCGGACCAGGAGGCGGCGCAAGCTTGAATGTAGGGCCGAGGACCCCTCACCGTTGACCGACGACTCGCCTTCATCTTCGCGCAGCCTGCCCGCCGATGCGCTACCCGAACTCGTCGCGAGTTTGGTCTCCCAACACTTCGCGCAAGACGAGCGTGAGCCGCTACGCGCCTATCGCACGGCGCAGCAGCTGCAATCCGCGTTCCCCCTGGAGCTGGATGGGGAGAGGCGGTCGTGGCAGGACACCGTGGAGCTCCTGTCTCGGGTGATCGAGGTCACCCCCAGCACCACGAGCCGACGGTTCTTCAACCAACTGTTCGGCGGCCGTGACTCGATCGCCCTGCTGGGCGAAATCGCTGCTGTGCTGACCAACTCACCCATGCACACCTTCAAGGCCAGCGGGGTGCAGGTGCTGCTCGAGCGCGCCGTGCTCCGCCGCATGGGAGCTGCCGCGGGGATGCCCGACGGCGATGGGATGTTTGCCCCCGGGGGCTCGTTGTCCAACTTCGCCGCGATGATGATGGCGCGCAACGAGGCGCTGCCCCGCACACGGGAACGCGGGATGCCCTCGACCCCTGCCGCGATCTACACGTCGGCAGCCAGCCACTACTCGGTCGGCAAGGCCGCGGCCATGCTCGGGCTGGGCCGCGAGCAGGTGCGCCGGATCCCCATCGACGCCCGGGGGCGCATGCTTCCGCAGGCACTCGCCGCCGCCATCGCGCGCGACCAGGCCGCGGGCACCGTCCCCGTGATGATCAACGCCACCGCCTGCACGACCGTGCTCGGCGCATTCGATCCTCTCCCCGCGTTGGCCGACGTGGCCAAGGAGCACGGCGTGTGGCTTCACGTCGACGCCGCCTATGGAGGATCGATTCTGCTGTCTCCCCGGCATCGTCACCTGCTCGAAGGGTGCGAGCGCGCCGACTCGGTCACCTGGGATGCCCACAAGCTGCTCGGCGTCCCGCTGACGTGCTCCGCGTTGCTCACCCGTCGGCCGGGCCAGTGCGCCGCACACCTGGACGAAGCGGCGAGCTATCTGTTTCAAGACGACGCGCTCCTCGACCCCGGCCGCGGCTCGATTCAGTGCGCCCGACACAACGACGCGCTCAAGCTGTGGCTCAGCTGGCAGCATCACGGTGACGCTGGTCTCGCCGCCCGCATCGATCGGCTCTTCATGCTCGCGGCGCATACCACCGCCCGCATCGAGGCCGAGCCCCGCTTGGCCTTGAGCCTCGCCCCCTCCTCGATCAACGTGTGCTTCGAGGCCCGCGGGAAGTCCAGCCGTCGACTGTGCCGTGCCCTGTGGGAGCGCAGCATCGCCAAGATCGGGCACGCCGTCGTCGATGGTCGCGAGGTGGTGCGCTGGGTGTTCGTCAATCCCGCCGTGGAGACATCCGACATCGACGAGGTGATCGACCAACTGCTCGCCACCGCCGAGAGCCTCCCCGACGAGGACAGCGCGGCAAGGGCACCGCTATGATATTCAATCAACATTCTGTCCAATCATCCGACAGTCGAGGGGCGCCCCGCTCCACGCCGATGTAGACCATCATCCATGGACCCCTGGACAATCGAACGCACGGAGACCGAGCTGGACGAGGCCTGGCGCTCGTTCCACTCCACCGACCTGGAGTTCCGCAAGGGGTTGTCCAACCACGGCCCGATGGCGGCGGAGGCTCTGGTCGCGCTGGGCCACCCCCAGCGGGTCGCGGAGTTCGTCGCCCGCTACCGAGCTCGGCTCGAGCCACTGCCGTCCGGGGCCCCCATCCCGGCCCCTGCGCGTCATGCCGCCGTGGGCGACCTTTCTCGCCGCGCCGACTGGATCGCGACCTACCACGCGATGATCGACGAGGAAGGCCCGCAGCGGGTCGCGCGTCGGGAGATCCCGGCCCTCGCCTCGGGCGTGATGGCGGGTGCTCTCCACGCGCTCATTCGCACCGGGCACGCACTGCGAGCCCTGCACCGCCGCGACACCCCCACCCGACGCTGCGAGCTGGCCCATGCCCTGGGCTACTGGGCGGCCCGGCACCAGCCGCTTCCGGGGCGGCTGGGTGTACGCCCTCGGCCCGGCCAAGACCTACTCGCCTCACTCGCCGCGGTCCCCACCGTGCCCACCAAGGGTGGGCGCTTGATCTTCGAGCGCGTCGAAGCGGTCCGCAGCTCCACCGCGTTCATCGAAGCGGTCGAGACCGCCGACCTCTCGGCCACGACCCTCGATGCCCCCGTGACCGCCCTGGTGGAGGCCTCGGCCGAGCTGTACCTGTCGTCGCCACGTGGCCGCTTCGTCTATCTCCATGGCATCCCGGGGAGCAGCGCCCAGCGGTTGATCGCACCGTGGCTC
>JAHZJA010000730.1 GCA_022601155.1 Deltaproteobacteria bacterium
CCGGGTCGATGCTGGGCACCAAGATGGTCAAGGATGCCTTCGGTGTCGCGGGCGATGACATCGGGATCGGTGCCGACATCCTCGTCCGCGCAGCACTGGCCGACGAGTTCGCCGCCGCGTCGGGTCGGTACTTCGACAACGACGCCCGACGCTTCGCCTCGCCTCACCCCGACGCCCTCGATGCGGGCAAGTGCGACGAGGTCGTGCGTGCCGTCGAGGCCCTGTGCAGCAAGCTGCTGCCCTGAATTCATGGTGCAGAACGAAATTCGCGAACCACGCGGAGTCGAGCGCAACTGCTCGGTGCGTGCCCCATCTCGATCGCTACTGTCTTGGACTACTTGCTCTGGCCCTCACGGCGTGTGGCCCCGCCCCCGAGACCAATGGGTCGGGTGATCCCTCTACGGGTGCACAAACCGAAGGATCGGAGATGACCTCCGACAGCCCACCGCCGGGCACGACGGAGCAGACCACGGGCGACGGTACCGCTGCCGTCGACAGCACGGGCGACACGACACAGGGCTCCGACCCCACCGACACCGAACAGGGCTCGACCGGCGAGCCCGACGAGGTCCACGACCACATCGTGTTCGTGTACACGGGCCACGGCACGCGTCCGCCACTGTGGCTGCCGACCGGAGGTGAGAACGACTTCGTGCTCAGCCCGATCCTCGCGCCGCTGGAGCCGTTTCACGACCGCATGCTCGTCTTGTCTGGGATCGACAACACAGCTGGCCCCGGCTACGACTCCTCGCTCAGTCCCACCATGGGCGCGCCGTCGCTGCTGACGGGCGGGTGGGTGACCGAGGACCCCCAGACCTGCCTCGCGACGGCAATCGGTCCCTCGATCGACCACGTGCTCGGGGAAGCGCTCGGCTCCACGATGCCGCTAGGGCTGCTCCGCACCGGAGTGCTGTCGGGCCTCGAGATCCCGGGGCCGTGCCCCAGCGGTGCCGGTGGGCTGACGTCCCGGCTCACGTTCGGTGAGAACGGAATCCCCATCGAGGTCGACGACGACGCGAGCGGCGTGTTCGACTGGGTCGGGCAACACGTCGATCCGAACGATCCCGAGCTTGCCGAGCTCGCCGAGCTCGTTTCGCCGCCACCCAACCCCTCGACCGAGTTCCTCGACTACGCCGCGCTGCAGCTACGCCTCGCTCACTTCGCGCTGTCACGCGACGTGGCCCCCGTCGCCACGGTGTCGTTGGGCACCATGGCACTCCAGGTGGTGTTTCCGGGCCAGGCCACCACCGTGTTCGAGATGGCGCACACCAACGGTGACGACGCGACCTATGTCGACGTCCACTCGCAGTTGTCGCAGCTGGTGGCGGACATGGCCCAGCGCTTCGACGACACGCCCTACGGCACGGGTACCCTGCTCGATCACACCATCATCGTGTGGCTCAGCGAGACCGGCTCGACCCAGGCTCACTCGTCCCAGAACATTCCCGTGGTGATCGTGGGCAACGCCTCGGGGCGGCTGCGCAACGGCGCCTTCCTCGATCTCGACGATGCGGTACAGGCCGATCTCATGCTGACGCTGGCCGAGGCGCTGGGCGTACCGCTGCCCGGCTTCGGCGATCCGACGCTGCAGGCCGAGCTGCTGGACGAGCTGTTGGTGAGGTAGCAGCCTCGGTTAGGCGAGGATGTCCACCAACGGGGTCTGCGATCGCGGCGCCCCGGCTCCCACGGACTCCGCTTCGGGATCGAACGCCCGCAGGCACGCCAACAGCACATCCGACATGTTGCCCTCCGAAGGGGCATCGTTGGCGTTGGGGTCCGCGGCCGGCACTGCCTGGTAGTGGATGCCGGGGTACCGCAGATAGCCGCGGCCATGTCCTCCCAAGATGATCGGCTGGCGGCGCACGCTGTGGCTCCATCCGATCGCGCAGTCACTGGTCGCGTAGAGGATGGTCGAGTCGAGCAGGTTGCTCCCGTCGAAATCCTCGACAGCTTCGAGCGTCTGCATGAGATCGGACAGCGCCTGCATCGCGAGCACGATGCCCAGGTGATACTCCTCGTTGGCCCCGTGGCTGTTGATGTGGTGGGTCCCCGTGGCACCAACCTCACCCAGCACGGCCTCGCTGGACAGACCCAAGAAGATCATCGAAGCGACGCGGGTGATGTCGCAGCGAAACGCCATCGCCAGGAGGTCGGCCATCACCTGGTTGACCTCGAGCAGCTGCTCCTGGCCGTTGACGGCCGCGTTGGTCTCGGTCGGGGGCGATGGAAGCTCGCACGAGGGCGGCAGCGCCGAGATCCTCTGCTCGAGCTCGGCGATCGCCTGGAAATGAGCATCGAGTCGCTGGTTGTCCACCGTACCCAGCTGCCCCCGCAGCCTGTCCGCGTCGTCCTTGACGTAGTCGAGGATGCTCAGCCGGCGCTCGCGATTGTCGATGCCGGGCAGGAACTCGCCGAACAGGGTGTTCCAGATCTCCACCGGGTTGGTGCGCGGAGGCAATGGGATCAGCGCGCCCGGCTGCCCCCGCACCGAGAGCACCTCGGCGGTGGTGCCGTTGTCGGCTGGGCTGGCGAACTTGGAGACCTGCACCTGGATCGATCGCACGACCGTCTGGACCCGGGCCGCGATCGCGTCGGCCACCAGCTGGTCGATGGTGGGCCCGGTGTAGTCGGACGCGAAGCCCGGCAGGTCGGGCCGCAGCTGGAACGTGTAGCCGTTGAACCCGGTCATCCCCTCGTGGTGGGCGATGAGCTCTTCGCAGCGGTTGAGCAGCCCGGTGCACAGATTGACGTAGTCCTTGACCGGGGCCAGCGGGGCCAGCTGCTCGCTCAGCTGCCACTGCTCGCCGACCTGGGCCGGCTCGAAGCGGTCGAGCATCACTCCGTTGCCCCACAAATAGGTGATCAAGCGCAGCGGGAGCGCCTCACCGTTGGCGAGGGCCGTACCGCTGGAGGCAAGCATGGCCTCCAGAGGCGGAAGCGCCACACTCACGCCCGCGCCTGCGACCAGCCCCCCGCAGCAGTGCCCGGCGATGCAGCTTGAAGTTCCGTGGGATATGCATGGCTACTTGGGCTCCTCGACCAGGCGGAACAACGGGCTGACCGTCAGCTCCGCCATGGCTGCCTTGTAGTTGTGGCCCGAGTCGACGAACGACTCGTCGAGCGGCGCGAAGCCGGGGCCCTGTTCGACGCCCTCGATGACCCCCACCGCGTTGCGGAACATCGAGCGGAGCGCACACGAGGCGAACCTCGGGTCGGCCCGTACCAAGGCGCTGAGCTC
>JAHZJA010000731.1 GCA_022601155.1 Deltaproteobacteria bacterium
GGTTTGCCGATGCCTCGGTCCTGCAGCTGACGTTCAACGAGAGCATCGCTCCGGCCGACCAGGTCAATCCCCGCCAGTTTCGACTCAGCGCTGCCTTTGCTGCCGGATACGACAAGTATGCATATGGCACGTCGTACCAAGATGTCGGCAGGTGGAATGGGGCCGGCTACTATTGCGATGAGTATTGCTACGAGTATTGCGACTACGACAAGGACTACTGCAAGGATCGCTGCTTCGAGTACTGCTACATTCCTCCCGGGGATCCGGTACATGTCAGCGCGATCATCCAAGATGCCGCGCGCCCCGAAGTGTTGTTGCTTCGGCTCGACAACGCGATCGGCGGAGGGGTGTGCGCCCAGCTGAACACCTTCCCCGAAGAGTGGACCTCGGGGTTGTTCATCCACTACACCACGGCAGGTTCCGCTCCCGTGGCGGACCCCGATGGTGAGGCCCTGGCCCCGATCGCCGAGCACTGGGTACTGGCCCACGAGCAGGACTACGTCTACGTCGAGGGGCAGCTACCGTTCATGGATCCGTTGCTGCCGATCCCGTGCCCATTCTGAGCGACGCGACCTGGCGCGATTTCGCCCTGGTGATCCCGTGACAGACGACCGCGCGTACGCTGTCGCCCCGCGCGATACTGCGATCGAGCCCGACGCCGTGAGCCCGTCGTGACCGCGCTGGGTCCAGGCTCCCCGGCGCCACGTGGGCCGCACGACGTGGAGGCACTGCTGCGCACGGTGCCCGAGGTCTCGTATGCCCCGGAGCTGTCCTCGCTGCTGCCCGCCCCCCTGGGATCCGAGCCCCTGTCTGCCGACGCCGTCTCCCAAGCGGTGACGCCCCAGTGGCTGCAGCGGCTCATCGTCGCCCTCGAAGACCTGGAGCGACGCGCTCGCGAGCAAGACGACGGCGGCCTGCGGTTCGTTGCCGTCACGCTGCGGCACTTCGTCACCGAGCAGAAGATCGCACCCGTACAACACCCGCTGGTCGTAGCGCTGTTCGTACGTACCGCGGCTCGGCGCGACGGGACGGCGGATGTACCCGCGGCCGTCGCCCGCGTGCTCGACCAGTGGTGAGCCACGGCCGTCGGCCGCAACCCGGTCGTACCCCCCGTCCTACCCAGAGTTGCGTGAGTCCGCCCTGCAAAGTGTTTTCGTTCCTCACCGTGGTCTCCCTCGGCGGCCGTGGTAGCGTCTGTCGCGATGCCAAGGAGCCCATGGTGGGGCCGCAAGGTCGCACGGTTGCCCGACCACGGGACCCTGATCGTCGCCACTGATCTTCAGGGCAATTTCGAGGACTACGAGGCGCTCAAGGACGTCTATGCCCGCGAGGCCGATGCGGGCAACGATCCGACACTGCTGTTGTGCGGCGATCTCGTGCACGGACCCGGTGAGATGTTTGCCGACCCCGCACGGTGGCCCGACTACCTGGGTGCCTTCTATCGCGATCGTTCGGCCGAGCTGGTGTTCGACTATCAACAGTGGTCGGCCGACACCAAGACCGTCGCCCTGCTTGGCAATCACGAACACTCTCATATTGGTGGGCCCGTCGTGAGCAAGTTTCACGGCGACGAGGCTGCGGTGCTCGACCAGACACTCGGCTCCGACGCTCCACGGGTGCACGACTTCTTTCGCACGTTCTCACTGATCGCCGTGGCCCCTTGTGGCGCCGTGTTCACCCACGGAGCACCGCGTGCCACCGAGCCCAGCCTCGAGGACTTCGAGCGCCTCCGCTACGACGGCTTCGAGCGGATGGCCGTCAACGACATGTACGAACAGGGCACGTTGGGCGCGCTGTTGTGGGCCCGCTACGCCGAGCCCGAGCATGCGCGAGCACTGCTCGAGGTGGCCCACGAAAAGACCGACGCAGCAGGGTTCGTCGCCTTCGGCCACGACGTCGTCCGCTCGGGCTACGAGAAAGTCGGCGACGAGCAGATCTGCGTGTCGACCTCGTTCGGCTGCGACGACCGCAACAAGCGATACCTGCGGTTGGACCTATCGCGCAGCTACGGCTCGGTGCACGATCTTCACGACGACGTGGAAATCCTGCCGCTGTACCCGAACGCCTGACCTCGACGGCTTCGGTGGCTATGGGTTCGCGGGCGGGCGGCCCGTATCATCTTGGGCGTGCGCCCCTTCGCCCAGCTCGGTCGACTGCTGTCCCAGATCGATGGGCGCAGCTACGGCGGCTACAAACAGATCGGCGGTCGCTGGGGCGAGCAGGCGCTGAGCCTCGCCATCGACCACGTACAGGGCGATCCATTCGCGACGCCGTCACGGCTGCGCATCGTCCTCGACGCGCAAGCCCACGGCGTGCCCGCGGAGCTGCGGGACACACCCATCCGGCGCACGGCCATCGCCGACTTCTTGTTGCGGTGCTTTGCCGCCGAGGTCGCCGGCAGCCGAGATCGCTCGGGTAGCGGCAAGTCGGGGCTCGTCCTCGTGGATGCTGGCGACGCCGAGATCTTGCCGCGCTCGGGCTGTGGCCTGGTGGGTGACGACCTCGAGCTTCGATTCCGAGCCGGGCTCCCCGCGCGCGGGCGCCGGATCATGGGGCGGACCGCGGCCCGGCTGTTGATGGAAGACCTTCCCGCCGCCGCGCGCCGGGTCGTGTGGTCGCACATCGATCAGGACCAGGCTCGGCTGTTCGTACACCAGGCCGAAGAGCACGCTCACCTGCAAGCGCAGCTGGCCCAGCGGGGGCTCGTCGCCTTCGTGCGCGACGGCTCGATCTTGCCCCGCGCGTCGGGGGTGAGCTCCGCCCCGCTCCGCGATGCGGTGCCATGGTCGAGCCCGCCGTCGCTGCGCGTCACCATGACCACCCTGCACCACGGCGACATCACGGGGATGGGGCTACCGGTCGGCGTCACGCTCATCACGGGCGGAGGCTTTCACGGCAAGACCACCCTGCTCGAGGCGATCTGTCATGGCATCGACCCGCACATCCCGGGGGATGGTCGGGAGTGGGTGGTCACCAGTCCCGATGCGGTCAAGCTCCGGAGCGAAGACGGCCGCAGCGTGGCGGGGGTGGATCTACGCCCATTCATCTCCGACCTTCCCGGCGACCGCGACACCGCACGGTTTTCCACCGCGGATGCTTCGGGCTCCACCAGCCTCGCCGCCGCGATCATCGAGTCGCTCGAGGTCGGTGCCACCGCGCTGCTGCTCGACGAGGATGGCTGCGCCACCAACTTGCTGATCCGCGATGCCCGGATGCAGGCACTGGTTGCCCGCGAGACGATCACGCCCCTCATCGATCGCGTGCAGTCGCTGCACGCCGAGGCTGGAGTCTCCACGGTGTTGGTCGTGGGGGGCAGCGGCGACTACCTGGAGGTCGCCGATACCGTGATCTTGATGGAGGACTACCGGGCCCACGAGGTCGGTGAGCGGGCGCGGACGGTCGCGGCCGCACATCCCACCGGTCGCGCCGTGGTGGAGCCCGGGACGACGGTCGTACCTGCGGCGCGGCACCCCTCGCCTCGCTCGTTCGATCCCCGACGCGGCCGACGATCCAAGGTCCGGGCCCGCGGGCTGCGAGAGCTGGTGTTCGGTGAGCAGACCATCGATCTGTCCGCGCTCGAGCAGCTGGTCGACGACAGCCAGGCGCGCGCCATTGGGGTGCTGTTGGCGTGGCTGGGCGAGCATGGCCGAGCCGGAGCCACCGTGCGCGAGCTCTCCGAGCAAGCGCTCGGGGCCGCGGCCGAGCGCGGTCTGTACGCGCTCGACCCCCTGCCAGAGCTGGCCGGAGTCCGGCGGTACGAGCTGGTCGCCGCGATCAATCGGCTCCGCAACCTGACGCTGACCGAGTCTCGCTGACGAGCCCGAGCAGCCGTCGCGGCGCTGCGGCGCGTCCGAGATGTGGGCCGGGTGGTCGGCCCATCGGTGGGCCAACTGCCGGTCGAGGCCGCTACAACCGACCGAGATCAGGTGCAGGCGCGCTCGGCATGGTCTTCGCTTCGACCACGACCATGGCTGAGCGCAGTCGTCCAAGGGGCCGTCAGCTGACCCTGCCCACCATCAGCTCGGAGTCCGTGCTGCCCGAGATGCTGCTGGAGCACATCAGGGCCAGTGCACGAGCGCGGTCCGAGCACATGCGCGTGCACCTGCATTGTCGTCAGTGCACCTGGCGGGGCGCGATCTCGGTCGAAGCGCCGAGCCGTCAGCAGGTGCGGATCGATCGAATGCTCCCGCGCGTCCCCGTGCGGCACTGGGTGTTCTCACCCGGCGATGCCGCGCAGGCCGAGCTGGCTGTCGCGCCCGCGCTGCGGGTCCGTGTCGCGCGGGCCTGCGTTCGCAGCGTGTTCGCGTGGCTGCGTCGAGCCGCAGCGCGCGGCGGAGTTCCGGCGCCCGCACAGTGTGGGGCCGTCAGCGCGATTCATCGCGTGGGCATGGCCTTGCACGACGATGTCCACGTCCATGCGCTGGTGCTCGATGGCGTCTACACCCACGAGGGCAGCGGGCCCCCCGTCTTCCACCCCGTGTGTGCACCCCGTCGTCGCGATCTACGACGAACGGTCCTCGAGCTCCGGCACGCTCTCGATGCGTTGTTGCCGAGCGCGAGTCGACCACGCGACGGGCCATCAGCGCGAGCTCGGGTGGTGCACCGGATGGCGTTGGGGCCTGCCGTACAATCGTCGGCGCCGGGTCCAGGGGCGCTCGGCCAACAGACGGGCCGACTCGACGTTCGCTCCGGGCCCGTCATCGCCCCCACCGACTCCATCACTCGCGCGCGGCTGTGTCGCTATGTCGCCCGCGAGCCGTTCGATCCCTGCGCCGTAGGCCCGGGAGATTCGGGCCGCGTGCGCTACCGCCTGCGCCACCCTTTCTCCGATGGCACCACCCACGTCGAGCTGTCGCCCGCCGCGATGGCTGAGCGGCTCCGTGCTGTGGTCCGTGGTGAGCTGCGGCCGCCCGTTGCTTTCCACGGGGTCTTGGCGCCCAGAGCCGCCGCGCCCTGGGTGCCCACGCCACCCCAACAGCAGCCCCTGCTCCACCTCGGCCCAGCTCGAGCCCCACCGTCCACACGATCCTCCCGCTCCGCGCTCGTGTGTCCTCGCTGTACCGCGACCATGGACATCGTGGGGGTCGAGCCCGGCGGTCGTCGGGCGGCATGAACGAGGCCGATCTGCGGACCGCAAGCCATCCGCAGCAGGGTTCCAGCGTCGCGCACGCCTTGGGATTCCTCACGGGGATGCAACGTTCGGGGTCTCGGTAACGGTCCGCCCCTGTACGACGATCTCGCCGTCGCAGGCCCAGCTCGCCGGACGCCCCCGTTTTCACCCATGCGCGACCGCGTCCGCCAAGTCTTGGTCATTGCCCTTCCCATCATCGGGGGCATGACCTCGCAGAACATCCTCAACCTGGTCGACACCGGGATGGTGGGGACGCTGGGCGACGAGGCCCTCGCCGCGGTCGGAACCGGGAGCTTCGCCAACTTCCTCGCCATGGCCTTCATCACCGGGCTCTCGGCTGGGGTGCAGGCGATCGCGGCCCGCCGCAAGGGCGAAGGCCGCGACACGGAGACTGCGATCGCCCTCAACGGTGCATTGCTCACCGCCATCGTGCTGGGCATTCCGCTGTCGATCGCGCTGTGGTTCACGGTCCCGTACGTGTTCCCGCTGCTCAACCCCGATCCGGTGGTCGTGGAGATGGGCATCCCCTATCTGCAGATCCGCGTGCTGGCGATGGTCGCGGTCGGCATGAACTTCGCCTTCCGCGGCTATTGGAACGGGGTCAACCTCTCCAAGCTCTATCTGCGGACGTTGTTGGTCATGCACGCGGCCAACATCTTCCTCAACTGGGTGCTGATCTTCGGCAACCTGGGCGCTCCTGCGATGGGCGCCACCGGGGCTGCGATCGGCTCGGCCGTCGCCACCGCGATCGGCACCATCTACTACGTGATGCTCGGGCTTCGTTACGCCCGTGCGGCCGGCTTCTTGCGCCGGCTGCCCGACGCCGAGGGCTTCCGCATCATCGGCCGGCTGGCGCTGCCCAACGCGTTCCAGCAGCTGTTCTTCGCCGCGGGCTTCAACGTCCTGTTTTGGATCATCGCGCACAGCAACATCGCAGCCCAATCGGTCGCCACCGCCGAGCTTGCCGCCGCCAACGTGGTGCTCAACGTGACCCTCGTCGCCGTGCTCCCCGGGCTCGGGCTCGGGCTCGCCGCCGCATCTTTGGTGGGTCAGGCCCTCGGCCGCTGCGACCCCAACGACGCGCTCAACTGGGGCTGGGATGTCGTCAAGATCGCCGCCGTCGTGATGGGCGTGCTCGGCCTACCGATGCTGCTGTTCCCCGACGCCATCCTCGGGGTCTTCTTGCGCGATCCCGCCACCGTCGAGATTGCACGTGCACCGCTGCGCTTGGTGGGTGCCACGATCGCGGTCGATGCGATCGGCATGGTGCTGATGAACGCGCTCGTCGGTGCCGGAGCCAGCCGCACCTCCATGGTGGTGTCGGTCTCCACCCAGTGGCTGTTGTTCCTGCCCGTCGCCTACGTTCTCGGCCCCGTCCTCGGGCTCGGTCTGCTGCCGATCTGGATCGCGAACGTCAGCTACCGCGGCCTGACGGCGGTCATCTTCGCGTACCTGTGGCGACAGGGCCGCTGGGCCGACATCGAGGTCTGAGCGGTCGGAAAGACCGTCCGCTCGCCGGTTTTTTCAAGGACTGGACCGGGTGCGATAATATCGCACCCAATCACCCTCCACCGCACCCTCGCTTGGGTGGGGATCCGCCCATTTTCCCACTCTAGGGCGGTCTAGGGGCTCGTTTTCCGTGTCCGCTCATGTTGCACGCCTGCTCGTACTTGTCTGTGATCGCGATGCTCGTCGTGCTGACGGGCTTCGGTCCGGCCAGTCCGTCCACGCCCGACGCTGACAACGCACCTTCGGGATCGATCCCCACCGCTGAGGCCACGCCCGACCCCGACCCCGGCGTTGGCGATGAGGATCCGGCGGCCGTCGAGGCTCCGAAGGTCGACCCCCTCCAGCAGCGGGCCGACGACATCCGAGCGCTGATCGCCGGAACCCTCGATCCCGAGCGCGACCCCGCGTCGCTGTTCGTGGTGGACCTGGCCGACCCCGCGTTGGCTGGGGAGGCGGGCGAACGACTGCTGGCGCTGCTGGCCGAGGCCGAGGCCGCCGCAGTCGACCCTGCGACGGGTGTTGCCGAGCCCACGCCCGACGAGGGGATCCCCGCTGACGCCTCGACGGCACTCCTCGATGCCCTGACCGCCTACCTTCGGCTGGGTGAGGCTCGCCGTGCGCAGGTCCTCGCGCTCCATGTCGAGCGTCGCAATCGTGCGATCGAGAGCCGGGAGGCCTCCTCTCGACGACAAGCCCGGCTCGAGCACGTCACCCTGCTCGCCGACCGGCTCGAGGCCTTCTTGGCCGGTACGCTCGACCTCGCCATCGACCCGCGACCGCTGCTTCGCCTCGACCTGGGCGATGCCAACGAGGCGGCGCTGGCCGACGCACGACGTCGCCGTTGGCCGCTTCCCGAGCCGCCGCCGCCTCCGAGCCGCCGCCGTGCCAGGCCTCCGCCCGCAGAACCTGCGCCCGAGGTCACGCCCGAACCAACCAAGCCCGACCCGCTGACGGTGGCTGAGACCCGCCTGGACGGGTTGCGTCGGCAATTTCTGGCGCTGTCTTCGGCCGAGCAACAAGCGCTGTTCCAGGCGCACGAGCGCCGCCGCCGAGAGTCCGAGCAAGCCCAGGCGGCCGCGATCGCGGTGGCCAAGGCCGAGACCGAGGCCCTCGAAGCCGAAGCCGCCGCCAATGCTTCGCTCGACCAAGAAGCCGTCCAGCAGATCAGCGAAGCCGAAGCCGAAGCCGTGGAGGCTGCAGCCGAGCGTGAGCGCGCGGTCGAGACGGCTCGGTTGGCCCGGACCGAAGCCAACCGGATCTTGGCCGAGGAGCGGGTGCGGCTGCTCGGGATCAAGGAGGACCAGGCCCGGTACGACATCGAGCTCAATCGACGCAAGGCCGACCGCATCGAGAGTCACGATAGGGCGCTCGAGTGGAACCGTCGCGCGACCGAGCTGGCCGGACAGGGGTTCGGCTCCGAGCGCGCCGCCAAGGCCGACAGACTCTACGAGACGATTCGCGCCGACCTGCGCGACACCCGGCTGAGCCTGCGGGAGGAGCTGCGCCGGGTTCGAGACGCAGGGGCACAGGTGCCCCGCGTTGGCGAAGGTCTCGACCTCGACCTCGCCCCCGACATCGACCGTGGAAGCATCGTCGAGCTGCGCGACACCCTGCTGGCCAACGAGCAGAAGCTCACCGATCTCGACCAGAAGGTGGCGTGGGATCTGGCCCAAGGCCTGCGCGACGATGTCGTCCTGCTCAATCGGACTCGGCTGGAGCTGCTGGGCATGGCCAGTGCTCCGTTTCACGACGAGATCACCGGGTTCGGCCCCTCCGGCGTCGACCAGGTCCAGCGCGAGTTCGATCAGATCTCGGTCGAGCTGGGCTTCCATGCGCTCAAGCTGCCCCGCTACAAGGACCTGTGGCTCGAGCGAGTCAGCAGCGCTCCGTTCCCCGTGTTCATGGGGTTGATGCAGGTGCTCGCCATCGTGCTGGTCTATTGGTGGTGGCGCCGACGGTCGCCCTCGCTGATCTTGCGCGTCCGCGAGTGGCTCGTTCGCATTCGGCCCCGCACCCGTCCCGTCGTCTGGATGCTGTCGGTGCTGTGGTACTGGGACCGGACTCGTCGACCACTCGAGCGGCTGGCTGCGCTGTGGGTCTTGCTCAACCTCGCCGGGGACCTCGACGAGCTCCCCGAGCTGATCCTGCTTTGGATCTTGGTGCGTTGGGTGCTGCTCGGCTTGACGGTGATCTTGCTGCTCGACGCCCTGGCGGCACGCGAGAACCGGTTTCGCCGCCGCGCCACCGACAACTCCGTGCTCCGCATCCACTCCCTGCGGGTGGTGGGGCTGAGCGTGATCATGGTCGGCCTGATTCTCGGCCTGACCGCCGCGACCGTGGGCAAGGGCGCGATCTACAGCTGGGTCATCTCCACCTGCTGGCTGCTGTCGGTACCCGTTGCCCTGTATCTCGTGCATCGGTGGCGCCCCTCGATCGCAGAGCGGGTGGCCAGCAGCGCCGACAAGGGTCCCGCCATGATCTGGATCCGGCAGCAGCACGAAGGCAAGCCGAGCTTTTTCGCCTCCACCGTGTCCGCCGTCTATCTGTTCGTGCGCGGCATCGGTCGGTGGTTCCTGCGCCGCCTCTCCGGCCTGGAGACCACCCGTCGCGTGCTCGCGTATCTGTTTCGGCGCGAGGTGGCCAAGCGGGCGGCCGCGACGGCGACGGCCGCCGAGAGCGTGCTCGAACGCGTCGACGCCGATTGCTACGCCGCCTTTGATCCCGACTTGCTGCCCCCCGAGGCCCTCGCCGAGGTCGACGGCGCCGCCCTCGAGCAGATCGTGAACCTGGGGCAGACCCCGGGCGCCACGCTGGCCGCAGTCGTGGGCGAGCGCGGGATGGGCAAGAGCACCTTCCTGGTCCAGCTGACCGAGCGGCTCGGACCCGAGCGCACCAAGGTCGTCCCGTGCCCCGAGGACGGGCTGCCGGGGTTGATGAGGCTCATCGCGGGGCTCACCGGTGACCCCGAGGCCCGGGGCACGCAGCTCGCCGAGGCCTTGCGGGAGCTCGGGCCGCTGACCATCGCCATCGACGACGCGCAGCGGCTGATCCAGCCCGCCGTCCGCGGTTTCGCCCAGCTCGATGCCTTCACCGCGTTCGCGCGGGATGTGGGAGGCCAGATCTCGTGGGTGGTCACGGTGGGCGCCGCGGCGTGGCACTACCTGCAGCGGGCGCGCGCCGATCGGGTGTTCTTCGAGCTGGTCGTCCGCCTCCCGCGATGGTCCGAGGAGCAGCTGGGCGCGCTCATTCGAGGCCGTTGCCAGGCCGCCGGGATCGACCCGAGCTTCGACAACCTGGTGGTGCCACGCGCCACCGACCCGATGACCGAGCCCGAGGAAGACCGCACCGAGAGCAGCTACTACCGACTGCTGTGGGATTTTTCTCGGGGCAATCCCGGCGTCGCCCTGCATGCGTTCCGAGAGTCGCTGTTCGTCGATCCCTTCGAGCGCGTCGTGGTGCGACTGTTCGAGCAGCCGGCCGCCAACGCGATCGAGTCGCTGTCGCTCCCGCTGTTGTTCGTGCTGCGAGCCATCGTGCAGCTCGAGCTGGCCGAGCCCGAAGAGCTGGTCGCGGCGACCCAGCTGCCCGCCAGCGACATCTCGGATGCCCTGCGCTTTTGCATGGGCCGCGGCTACATCGAGTCGCACCACAACGGGGTTCGGCTCGGCTGGGCCTGGTACCGCACCATCACCACCGTGCTGCAACGCCAGCACCTGCTGTCCGCGTCATGATCCGCCTCAGATCCCTGTCATCGTTGCTGCTGGGAGCCATGCTCTTGGGGTGGTCGCCCGTGGCCCGGGCCGCCGAGGAGACCAACCTCGACAGCCTGGGGCAGATCGCACACCTGGTGCGCTGGTCCGGGGTGTTCACCGCCATCGTCGTCATCGTGGGCGTCGCCATCGCGATGCGATTTCTCCGCGACAGCGTCTCCGGCCTCAGCCGTCGGTTCCCCAATCGACGCCTGCTGCTGCAGCAGACCGCCACCATCGCGCAGTTCATCATCTACATCGTCACGGGTATCGCCGTGGTGACGCTCAGCTTCCGGCTCAACGACAACCTCCTGGCGCTGATGGGAGGCACCGTGGCGGTCTCGGTGGGCTTTGCCATCAAAGACGTCGTCGCGTCGTTCATCGCCGGGATCATGATCATGATCGACCGCCCGTTTCAGGTGGGTGATCGCGTCTCCTTTGGCGGCCAGTACGGAGACATCACCGCGATCGGTCTGCGCTCGGTGAGGCTCCAGACCCTCGACGACAACACCGTCACGATCCCCAACAACAAGTTCCTCAACGAGATGACCTCCAACGGCAACTATGGAGCGCTCGACATGCAGGTGGTGATGGACTTCTTCGTCGGTCCAGACCAAGACATCCGCCTCGGCCGCGAGCTGGTCACCGAGGCCGCCGTCTCCAGCCGGTTCATCTTCCTCGACAAGGCCGTCGTCGTGTTGATCAACCAGGTGGTCTTGGACAACCACCTCGCGGTCCGCCTCCGCCTCAAGGCGTACGTACTCGACACGCGGTTCGAGAAGCTGTTCGAGACCGATGTGAACCTCCGGGTGCTCGACGCCTTCGCCAGCGAGGGCATCGCCCCTCCCGCGATGCTCCACCGCGCGTGGGGAGAGCTGCGACCGGTGCAGCTGCCCGCGACCGGGACCTGAGCCCGACCCCGCCGAGCCCGACCGACCAATGGTTGCCCCCACGCGGGCTCGGCCACGGCCTGCTAGGATCGGCGGGATGTCGTCGCCCTGTGCTCCGCGTGCGATCCAGACCCACTCGATGACCCTCACGCGGTCCCTCGGCCCGGCCTCGGACCAACCCAGAGCGTCGAGCTTTCGCGCTGCCGCGATGCGAGCGGCGGTGGTGTTGATCGCGTCGAGCCTGGGGTGTCAGCCCGATCCGCCCCCACAACCACAGGGGCGAGTCCTCCCTCCTCCGCCATCGAAGCCTTCCCCGCCGCGATCGTCGATCAAGTTCGACGTGGGCGCCCCCGCCCCGCAGCCGGCCGCCAACGCGGCCACGGTCTCGACGTTGCGCGAGCGCTTGGCCGCCACCGGAAGCGACGCACCCGCGCTGAGATCCATGTCGCGTGTCGAGGCGTTCTACGCCGCGCGCGCGCACGAGCCCGCGTGGATCGACGGTCTGCGACCCAATGCCCTGGCAGTCGCGGTGCTTCGGGCCGCGGCCAAGCTGGGCGAGCACGGTATCGACCCCGAGACTCTCGACATTCCGTCGCTCGATCCAAACGCTCCTGGGCCTGGCGATCCCGTCGGGTTCGAGCTGCAGATCACCGACCTATGGCTGACCGTGGGCGATCGCCTCCTGAGCAAGCGGCCCGGTGCGCCCGCCAAAGCCGCGGACCGAAACCGAGCCCTGCTCGAAGCGCTCGGCAAGGCCATCGACGATGGCAACCCCGGAACGGCACTGTTGCAGCTGGCTACGCCCCCGGCGCCGAAGTAAACGCACCCGCGCGTGCGCGGAGCCGCGGAACATGTCATGAAGGCAGTCGCCATGCCTGATGCCGCCCCCGCCGTGCGCCCTCGCGATCGTTCACGTGCCTACGACATCGTCTTGTGGGGCGCGACCGGCTTCACCGGTCGCCTCGTCGCCGAGCACCTCGTGCGCCACCCGGGCGACGTGCCTCTGCGCATCGCCCTCGCCGGTCGTAGCCGCGACAAGCTCGAGGCGTTGCGCACCGAGCTGGCCGCCATCGATCCCGCCGCGGCCGACCTCCCGCTCGAGCTCGCCGACAGCTTCGACAAACAAGCCCTCGATGCCCTTGCCGCGAAGGCCGAGGTGATCTGCACCACCGTGGGCCCCTACCTCGAGTACGGCGCGGCGTTGGTCGACGCCTGCGTGCAGCACGGCACCGACTACTGCGATCTGACGGGCGAGGTTCCGTTCATTCGGCAGATGATCGATGCCCACCACGAGCAGGCGCAGCGCAGCGGCAGCCGGATCGTGTGTTGCTGCGGCTTCGACTCGATCCCCTCCGATCTCGGCACGTTGATGATGCAGCAGGCCATGCACGAGCAGCATGGGGTCTCCGCGCGCGACGTGAAGCTCGCCGTCACCGCGTCGCGCGGCGGTTTTTCGGGGGGCACCGTGGCCAGCATGATCGAGATGGTCGAGCGCATGCGAAAGGACCAGAGCCTGCGTCGGCTCATGGCCAACCCCTATGCGCTCGACCCCAGCGATGAGAAGCCCGGCCCCGACTCGCCCGATCAAAAGGGCGTGCGCTTCGACGACGATCTCGACCGATGGACCGCGCCGTTCGTGATGGCCGCCGTCAACACCCGCGTCGTCCGGCGCTCCAATGCCCTGCTCGGCTACGACTACGGCCGAGATTTCCGCTACCAGGAGTTCATGGCGTTTCGCCGCGGAGCCAAGGGCCTGGGCAGTGCGTGGTCGGTCGCGGGCGGCCTGGTGGGCTTCCTCGGTGCGGTCACGATCAAGCCCACCCGCAAGCTCCTCCAACGGTTCGTGCTGCCCGCTCCGGGCGAGGGCCCCAGCCTCGAGCAACGCGAAGCGGGTCTGTTTCGCATGCGCCTATTCGCGCGCGGGTCCGGCTCCAACGGTGAAGACGTGGTCCTGCGCGGGCGCGTGGAGGGCAACAAAGATCCCGGCTACGGCGGGACCGCGATCATGCTCGGCGAGTCGGCACGGTGCTTGGCCCTCGACGGCGCGACGCTCGACTCCCCCGGCGGAATCTCGACGCCCGCCGCCGCGATGGGCTCGACATTGATCGAGCGCCTCCGCGGCGCAGGGATGGTCTTCAGCGTCGACGACCCCAAGCCCGCCTCCGCGTAGGGCACCCAGGCTCAGCCGCGCAGCAGCGTCAGCCCGGTCAAGACGGTGAGCCCGCGGCGGCGCGGGCCTGTAGTGCGCTGAGGCGATTGCAGGTCTCGGTCGAGCCGGCGTGGCACGCCTCCCGCATCTGATCGCGGGTCGCATAGCCCAGGTCGTCCACGCCGACGAGTTTTCCCCGGTAAAATCGCACCTCCGTGTCGCGCACCCCGGAGAAGGTCCGAGACTCGCGGGGCCCGCTGGCCTCGTAGTCCGTCTGGGTGCCGTAGGCCACCTCCTCGAACCGCCACGCCTCGTCGCCGCCCTCGGGCGTCTCGGGGAGGATTGCGCCCATCGAGATCGGCCGCCCCAAGCTCGCGCGAACCTCCTCGTGGTTCATGCCTGCTACCAAGCTCCCCGCCACGATCGCGTCGCGAACCTTCGGGCTGAGATCGGGGTGGGCTTCGACGAACTTCTGTCGGCGCTGCTGCGGCGTGGGCTCGGTGTGGGCCGCCGCCTTGTTGCCGCCGAACATCGATTGCAGCGAAGCGCACCCCGACACCAAGCCCGTCGCGGTGCCGAGACCGACGACGAAGGCCAGGGTCATCCTTTGCATCTTCATCGAAGGGGACAGGCGCACGAGGCCCGCCCACTGACTCACGGCATCGCCGTGCGAGCGCTCACAATGCCCGTCAGGGGCTGGAGCCAAGCCCTGGATCCGTCGTTCGGCCGGCTACCGGGTGGGGTACGCGTAGTCGCAGTCGGAGCCGACGCATCGCTCGTTGTGCCGCTCGATTCCCTGCTCGAGGTTGGTCTTGGAGAAGTCGTCGTGCAGCACTCTGACGTCGTTGTCATCCCAGTCGCGACCCAGGTACCAGCGTGCCGCCAGCCCCTGCATGTCGAAGTCGAACGCCGGCTGGGCCCTGCGCGCGTTGGCCCGCATCGCATACGTGCTCGTCGCCTGCTCGTCTGCCGAGGCCACGTAGATCGTCTGCCGCCCGCGTTCGGTGTGGAACGCATAGCCCTGCCCGAATGCATCCGCGAACGTCGTGCGGTCGTGCTTGTACATCGGCGTCGCGTTGTGAAGGTTGGCCACCACCACCCCCCGCGGGCTCATGTGGTCGCGCAGCGCCTGATAGTACTCGCGCGTCTTGAGGTGCAGGGGCACGAAGACCCCGCGAAACGCATCGAGCATGATCATGTCCCAGCCCGGGGTCGGGGGTGACTGCTCGACGAACAGCCGGCCATCGGCCGCGTGCGTCCGGTAGCGGGGGCTGTCGGGCACACCGAAGTACTTGCGCGCCAGACGGATCACCTCGGGGTCGATGTCGACCGCGTCGATCTCCAGATCGGGGATCCGCTCGAACAGATAGTTGCTGATCTGCCCGCCGCCCAGCCCGATCATCAGCAGGCGCTTGGGGCCCGGGTGGAGCACGAATCCGGCCATCATCGTGCGGGTGTAGTCGAGGTCGAGGCTGCGGGGATGGCTGCGATCGAAACGCGACTCGATGTAGTACGTGCCATCGACCACGAAGTACATCGTCACCACATCACCGGTCTCGGCGACCACGATGTGATTGAACGGCGACTTGGCTTCCTCGAGCACGTTCTCGCGGGGTGACAGCCGGGCCTGTGCCAGCCTCGGTCCCGCGAGCCACGGCACCGCCACCGACGGCATCGCAGCCAGACCCAGACCCACTCCCGTGCCGTGCAGCCACCGACGTCGTGACAACTTCATCGGGATGAGCCTAGCAGCCCGCCGTGGATTCTCCGCGCAGACGACCATTCGGGGGCCCGCGGGGAGCAACTCCACGCGCACTCGGCCTCCTCGCCGCCTGACGACATTTCGGGGACCGCTGGAACCGAGCCCGCGGGTGCCCCTCGACCGTCCCGCTTCGTCGGGAAATTGGCGATGAAGCCTACCCTCGTGCTTGGTTGTCTTCGTGCAACGCGCCGCCGCCAGCATTGGAATCGCGGCCCTCGCCGCTGCCTTCGGGGCGCTGGCGGTGGCTCAGCTCGTCGTCCTGCCCGGCCTGCAAGCCCAGCCTGGCCTCGTCGACCCCAATCTGCTCACCCGCCTGGTCGCCCCCGTCCATCTGCGCTGTGTGGAGATCGCCCTGGTCGGCTCCATCGTCTTGGTTGGCGTCGCGCCGCGGTGGCTCGGGTCACGACTGGCGACCACCTTGGCCCTGCTCGCCGTCACCGGGACCGGCTTACTTCGCATGGTCACCCTCCCGGCCGTGTACGAAGCCTGGGCGCGCGTGGACCGGGTTGCGCTCGCACCTCGAGACCGATTGGTGCACGCCGAGACCCTCGCCCATCAAGCCGAGTGGATCGGTATCGGGAGCATGGCCATGGTGTTGATGTTGATCGTACTCGCGGGCCTGCGATGGCGGCCGCGTGCCGCCACCGGCGATCGAGCCCGAGGGTCCAGCCCCGAGCCCACGACCGAGTCGGCCGCCAACGGGTCCGACGCCGTAGCCAAAGCGGCCTGAGCTGCGGCATCGTCCGCGCACCGAGACTCGTCGCTCGCCGCGGCCCGCAGCACTGTCGCCCCGCCACGAAGGCTCGCTCCGACGTGTCAAGGTTCGGCGCCTCCCCGTATCGAACCTCGACCTGCGTTCCGCTCGCGTCAGTCGCCGCGCGCCTTCGCATGTAAGAACGCTTCGCTCTTGCCGTCGGACCGAGCCTCCGCACCGGTCGGGCACTCGCCCCGACATACCAAGGCTCGACGCCTCTCCCTATCGAACCTCGACCTGCGTTCCGCTCGCGTCAGTCGCCGCGCGCCTCCGCATGCAAGAGCCCTTCACGGTTCGGGCACGCGCTCCGTCTAATCGAGCCTCGCCCGGCGCGTCCATCGAACCTCGTCATGCGTTGCCCGCCTCCTTGTCGCGAAGCGCCGCCGCCCGCTGCGTTGAGCTGAGCGACATGCCCAAGGCACCTGCATCCGTTGCGCTTGTGGCAAGGGCAGCTTGCCCAACCGCGGCAACTCGGCCGTTCCCCGACCACGAAAATGCGTCACGACAAGACGACCCGCGTCCGAAGCCGGGCTGGTTCGACGTACCATCGTGGGCATGCGAAGGAGTCTGCCAATTGCGGTCGTGGTGGGAATGGGCATGACCTCGGCCTGCACGACCACGCCCGACGGATCGTCGTCGACCGAATCGAGCACCACACCGTCCACCGACGACAGTGCCACCGGTGCCGACACTCAGGCGGACACCGACCTGCCGACAGCTGATGGCACCGGCTCCGACTTCCCCCCTCCAGTCCTCGACGATTGCATCGACGACGGCAGCGCGGGCATGCACGTGTACACCTGCGAGGGCTTCGACTACGACGTGACGATTCCCGAGGCCTGCCTGCAGACCGCCTGCGGCGTGATCGTCGATGTGCACGGTCTGTCGATGAGCGCCCAGATGCAGGAGGCCAACACCTCGATCGCCGCCCAGGGTTCGGCGCGTGGCTACATCGTCGTCCAGCCCAACGCCAACCCCGATCCACCCGTCGCCAGCTGGAACCCGCCGGGCGACGACGCCCTCGTCGTCGACTTCATGCTTCGCGTCGCCGATGCCTTCCACGCCGATCCCGATCGGCTGCACTTCACGGGCTTCTCGCAGGGCGGCTTCATGAGCTGGCGGGTCTTGTGCGAGTACGCCGACCTGCTCGCCTCCGTTGCTCCCGCCGCCGCCTGCGGTGATGGATCGAGCATCGTCGACTGCAACTTCGAGGGTGACGCACAGCCCGATGTTCCCGTCGACGTCTTGTACCTGCACGGCACCACCGATGTCCTCGTGCCCCACGCCTGCGCGCCGGTGCGGCAAGCCGCCGTCGTCGCCGCCTACGACCTGGGCCCCGAGCAAGTCGTGACCCAAGGAGACGGCTACACCTGGGTTCGCCACCAGGGTGACGACGGGACCGTGCTCGAGGTGATCACCCACGAGTACAACGCCGACAACGTCGCGGTACTCGGGGGGCACTGCTATCCCGGCAGTGACGATCCCGGGGATGCCCCGGGGCAGCTGTTTTCGTTTGCGTGTGTCGAGCCCACCGACCTGCACTGGGGGCAGGCGGTGCTCGACTTCTTCGACGCGCACCCGCGGGGGTGAGGACGGACCGAGCCGTTCGACTGCGCTACGGGTTGGTCGTGACGCCAGGCTTGAGCGCCATCGCCATCAACGGATCGTACTCGTGCTTGGTCCCGTTCGATTCCGTAGCAATAACGGTAAACGCGAAGTGCTGCAGGCAATTGAACTGCGTAACCTTGTTCGGAATCTCGACGATCAACTCCTTGCCCAATTGCCCGGGAGGAAAATCGTGCTGCACGCCGTCTTCAATATAGAAGCCCGAGACGACGACGTCTGTGCCTTCGGCAGTCTGTCCCGAGATGATGAGCTTCCACTTCGGTTGAGTCGAGCTTGGAATGTCGACGCGGTTGATCACGACGTCGCCGTAGCCCTCCATCAGCTCCCATACTTGGCCTCCTGAGTGATACTCGAGTTTGGTCGGTGGGCCCTCTACGACACGGAACACGAAGGTGTATCGATCCTGTGCCTGGAGCGCTGGCAGTCCCTCCAGTCCCTCCAGTTCGGAGTCGGTCCGGGAGGTTGGCTGGTCCTGGACCCGGGTAGCATCGGGGCGGTTGCGAATGAGGGTGATCGCCGGAGCGGGGGTGTTGGGTGTCATGCTTGTCGAGCTTTCCCTGGCTGTACCCGGAAGGTCGTCGATCCCCGCGACGACTCGTTCCGAGCGGTTTTGATTGTGCTCTAGAGTAGTGTCGATTTCGCGCAAAACCGTCAGCATGGACCCGATCTTTTATTCTCGATGCAACCAGCGCCGCATCAGCGCCTGTCTAAACTCTCCCAGTTCCCCCACATTGCCGTAGTTGGCAATCGCCTTGTCCTGCAAAACCCGACCCTCGCCCTTCTTCCCCTGAGCGATGAGTGCGGTACCCAGCCCGAGCTGGATGTCCGCTCTTTCGAGATACTCGCACTCCGGCACATCTGCGAGTGCCCGTTGGAGCAGCTCGACCGCCCTCGCGGGGTTGTCGTGAAGCGTGGCCAGGCCCTCTACTTTGAGGGCAACGGTCGCGTAGCGGGCTCCATCGGCCCCCGCTAGCGCCTCGATCTCCTCGATCACGTCGTGGGCAACCGTGGCGGCGCCTGATGGGTCACCCACATGCAGCCGACACTCCGCAGCATTCGCCCTCGCCAGAGCAGCATTGAGGGCATCACCGTTGTCGGTCAACGCCACGGCGGCCTCGTCGTATGCGTTGGCGGCGGCCTCGAGGGCACCACGAGCGAACATCACGGTGGCTCGGTTGATGCGCAACAGCATCCGCAGCTGACGGTCGTCCTGTGCCAACATGCCGTCGACGAGGTCGAGTTCGGAAGATGCCTTGGTGGCGTCGCCCTCCTGGAGGGCCAGCTGCGCCAGCGCGAGGTGGATCCGGGCACGCTCCGGCTGCGGCGGGGAGCTCCACACGGTTGCGGCATCGGTGGCCGCGGCCTCCAGCAGCTGTCGCGCCGCATCGAGTTGGCACGTCGCGAGCAGCCCGTAGCCGAGATTGAGCCGGGCCATCACCACGTCGGGGTGAAGTGGCGACAACCTGGCGTCAGCGAGCCGCAGCGCTTCCTCGGCCCAGGTCACGGTAGCCTCGGGCCCGGCCGATGGTGCTGCCCGCATGGCGAGGCTCATGGCCGTGGACCGCTGCAGCTCCTGCACCCAAGGATCGTCTTGGTCCAGAGCCTGGAGCTGCTTCCAAGCGGCCTCGAGCACGGTCCGTGACTGGCGAGGATCGACCAAGGAGGTCGAGGCGCGGGCGACTTCGATGTGGACCATGCGGAGAGGATCGTCTCCCAGGACCCGCGCAGCCGACTGTGCACTGGCGACCCATCCCGCCAGGTCCTTGGGCGGCCGTCGTCTGGCGACGCCGTCCTCGACCAGCGTCGTCCACCCCCTCCAGGCCAGCCGAAGGTCGCGGACCGACTCGGCCCGGACCGCAGCCTCCTCCAGCAACTGAATCCCTTGCTCGACGTCGTCCTTGCCCAGCGCCGCACGTCCCATGACCAGCGCGGCCTCGACTTCCCGCTGCGTCTGTCCGTGCTCGGCCGCGATCACGCGGGCCGCTCGAGCCTGTTCGAATGCCTCCGTCCATTGGTGAGCAACGACCGCCGCGTGGGCACGCCCGAGCTGCGACATGAGTCGTTGCTCGGCGTCCTTGGGAATCTCCTCCCAGTGTCGCTGCTCGCATTCGTCGATGAGCGGCAGGTCGTGGACCAACCTCGCGGCGCGCTCCATCAATGTGTTTCCGGGGGCCTCGAGCCTCGCGATCAGGCCGTCGACGGCGAGCCAGCGCTGTTCGAGACACGAGAGCTGACCCGAGGGCTCCGGCGGCCGATCGGTCGGCGACCCGGGGCTCGCCTGTTGCTGGCAGGCGGCGAAGGCCGCGGTGGACCATTGGTCGAGGTACCGGCTGACGTCGGTGTCGAACCGGCCAATCCCCGCGAGGGCCAAGTCCGTCTCTTTGGTGACCGCAGCACGGACCGCGGTACGGGACTGGTCGTTCCAGATCGACGCGGGCCTGTCGGTGTACGCCTCGCAGGGGTCGACCGCTGGCGTGGGCGCCATCCATCGTGCGGCCACTGCAGTCGCGACCGCCAGCATCCCGACGCCCGCGATCGCCCTCGTTGGCGCTCGTCGTGGCTTCAGCGCCTGCAGCAACTCGTCCATCGAGGCGAAACGATCGGCGGGCGCGGGGCTCAGCCCCCGTAGCACCGCCCGGATCACCTTGCGCGGCACCTCACCGCCGGAAAATGGGCAGACGTGCCCTGCCTCCTTGTTGCGTCGGATCTCGTCGGTGGTCCCGCCCTCGAACGGGAGCTTGCCGAACAGAGCCTCGAACAACGACGAGCAGAACGCGTACTGATCGCTGCGGGGTTCAGTGGCCGCGGCAGAAGCCGCCATCTGCTCTGGCGCAGCGTAGGCGGGGGTGAACCCCACCGTCCATGTCGGGTCTTGGCCTGGTGGTGCCTGCCCGCTGCCATCTTCGGTGGGGACAGACTCTTCACGCAGCATTTGCGCGATACCAAAGTCGGCAACGCAGATGCGGCGGTGATCGCCTTCGCTGATGACGACGTTGCTGGGCTTGAAATCCTTGTGAATGATCCCGAGCCGATGCGCAGCCGAGAGCCCTCGCCCCGCCTCGGCATACACGGCGAGAATCTCCTTGTAGCCGGGGGTGTTGTCACGCTGCCATCGATCGAGGCTGTGGCCGTCGATGAGCTCCATCGCGATATACAGCGTGTCACCCTGAGACCCGACATCGTAGACCTGCACGACATGCGGGTGAGACAGCCGGGCCAGCGCACGTGCCTCCCGATACAGGCGCTCCCTTCGTTTGGTGTCGGCGTGCGTGGAATCCAGCACGACGAGCTTGAGGGCGATCTCTCGATCGAGCTCGGTGTCGTAGGCACGGAAGACCTCACCCGATGTGCCTCGGCCAAGGCGTTCGACGATGGTGTAGCGATCGGCAACCGTGACCGGAGCCGGCTTGGCTCCGAACAGGTTGGTTCGAATCTGCCGGAGTACTCGTTCGCGATCCAAAGATGACAGCGAGTTCGCTGCACCCGACTCTACTGGGACATCAGAGACCATGGTTTTGGGGGGCGCGCGCGGTTGTTTGTTCGCGTCCGATTAACTGAGTGATCAGTCTGTCGACGACAGTAACCCGGGCTTCCATCATGGGACTGCGGTCATTCGATTATCTTCCCGATGGCCCAGTCTGCCCTTTCGGCGGCCTCTCCATGGCGGGACGATGATCGGGCGGGACGAGGAGAGTCGAGCAACACCTCCCTACGCTGCCCGGCCCGCGGCGCGTCCCGAACGTTCCAAGCCTTCGAAGGCACGGTCGACTCCTTCGGCACCCGTGCCGGTCTCGCTCTCCACGCTGTTCCACATCCATGCTTCGCAACAGCCTCCGACGATGGGCCCCGGTGTTCATCGCCTACTCCTCCTACCAGGTGGACCTCGCGGAGAGAATCAGGTTCGCGCTCGAGGGCATGAAATACGAGGTTGTGTTCGAACAACCGGGCAAATACGACCCGGCCCGAGAGACGCTCGTACCAAAGAAGATCTTGGCCGGCCTGGCTCGATCACGGTTCATGGTCTTCATGATCAGTCCCGAGTCGGTCTGCAAAGGAGCCTACGCGCTCTCGGAGCTGGAGATCGTCAAGAAGACCTGGTCCTCGCCTCACCTTCGGGTGGTCCCCGTCGTCGCCGAGCCCACGGAGCGAAAGGACCTCCCGACCTTCCTCGAGAGCATTGATCATCTGAAGATCAGCGGAGATGCCACGCTTGAAGTGGTGCATGCGGTTGGAGGGCTGGTCGATCAGTGGTGTGCGAGGGTCCAGCGGTGGGTGTTGGGCGTGCTGGGGGTGGTAGCGGCGGCGGCCCTCGTCGTCTTCGTTGCCTCCAAACGAGCCAGCGCCTCCTGCCCCACGTGCCCGGCGGAGGGATCGGCGTCCGGCACTGACCCCTCCTCGAACGCCGACGTTGCCCCAGTCGAGCCGCGACGAAAGAGACCCGAGCGGCCCACGATGCTCATACACCTCGATGCTCACACGACGACGAGGCTGGTTGAGCTCCCACCCCGAGCCGGAGGTTCGATCGGACGGTTTTGGCTCGGCCAGACCGAGGTCACCGAGGCGCAATGGATCGCAACGATGGGAACGAACGTCGGCAGCGCCGTGACCCCCTCTGACGACCGCCCCGTACGCGGGGTCTCATGGGAGCACGCCATCGCATTCCTCAACCAGCTCTCCCGCTCGCAGCAATTGCAGCCGTGCTACGTGGCCCGAGATGGTCATTGGCACGAGGTCGCCGGGTTCGAGCAGTGTGAAGGATTCCGACTGCCCACCGATCGAGAGTGGACATACGCGGCGGGAGTCGTCGGTGGTGGTTCGGGGCACGTGGGCCCGTGGCCGCGGCTTTGGTCGTTCGACCGCGTCTCGGCAAGCCGACCTCGGCGAGGCTCGCCGCGCTGCCACACGGTCATCGACTTCATCGGTGAAGCCGGGCCCAACGACTGGGACTTGTACGATATGCCCGGCAACGTGCTCGAGTGGGTATCGACTCCTGCCCGGCCGCGGGGCGCGGCGCCCGAGGGCCAAAGCGGGATCGCTCGACTGGCGCGGGGAGGCTGGTGCCCGCCACCGCTGGGCCTGAACGCCGGCCCCGAACGATTCGAGGCGAGGCCGGGTTCGATTCACGACGGCGTCGGGTTTCGGATTGCCCGAGGTAGCCACTAACCGCCCGGCCTGTGGGGTCCACGCGAGTTCTGGGGCCCGTTGCGCTCGGCGCTTGTCGGCCCGGCCTGCTGTCCGCTATCCCTGCCCTGATCCAATGACCCATCGCATCGTGGTGCAGAAATATGGCGGCTCGTCGGTCGCCGACGTGGAGAAGATTCGCGGCGTGGCCCGTCGGGTGGTGGCGACCGTGGACCAGGGGCTGGCGGTGGTCGTGGTGGTCTCGGCGATGGGCTCCACGACCGATGAGCTGCTGACGCGGGCGAAGGAGATCTCGCCGTCACCGTCGCGGCGCGAGCTGGACATGCTGCTGTCGTGTGGTGAGCGATCGTCGATGGCGTTGTTGTCGATGGCGATCCAGGAGCTCGGCCACCAGGCGATCTCGCTGACCGGATCGCAGTCGGGGATCATCACCAACAGCCGACACTCGGGTGCACGCATCATCGACGTCCGACCGTTTCGGGTCCAGGACGAGCTCGAGGACGGCAAGGTCGTGATCGTGGCCGGCTTTCAAGGCGTCTCGTACAAGCGCGAGGTCACCACGTTGGGCCGCGGTGGGTCCGACACCACGGCGGTGGCGCTGGCGGGCGCACTGTCGGCCGAGTACTGCGAGATCTGCTCGGACGTCGACGGGATCTACAGCGCCGACCCGCGGGTGGTCGATACAGCAGGGCTCATCGAGGCGATCTCCCACGACCAGATGCTCGAGCTGGCTTCACACGGGGCCAAGGTGCTGCACGCCGAGTCGGTGGAGTTCGCCCGACGCACGGGCATCGCGTTGTGGGCACGAGCGACCAACGGCGACGGCAGCGGCACGCGCATCGACCAGCAGGACAAGGTGCCCGAGGGCGAGCCGGTCACGGGGGTCGCGGGACAGCGCAGTCTGGTTCGGCTGCGTGCACAAGTGAGCCAGTCGATGGACCACATGCTGGGCGTGGCCGCAGAGGCATCACTGCCCGTCCTTCACTTCGACGCGGACCACGAGATCGCAGACCTGTGGTTTTCGCCCGCCGACGTGCCAGACTGGCCGAGCGTGCGCGAGGCCCTGCTGGGCAAGGTGGAGATCGAAGAAGGGTGCGGCGCGGTCTCGGTGGTGGGCGAGTTCTTCGGGCGCAACGCCAGCAAGCTGGTGCGTGCGCGCTCGGTGGCCGCGGGCGCAGGCATCGTGATCAAGGCGATGGCGACGTCACCACTGCGGGCCACGCTGTTTTGCAACGAAGACGATGTGGACGCGCTGACACGGGCGCTCCACCGGGCGTTTCGCGAGGGCTAGGACGACGGCTCGAAGGCGTGCCGAGCGTGCGTCCAGCTCCGAACGAATCCCAGGCGGCGGCTTGCGGTCGGTGCTCCCGTGCGCGTCGAGTCGACGACCGCCGTGCTGGGGCCGCTTGCATCGGGGGCAAGGCCTCGGCCTCCGACGGTGTCGGTCGCGGGCGTCGAGCCGAGCCGCGAAGAGGCATGGGCCCGCTGTACTCGACCAGCCCGAAGGCGGCGGGAGCCTGCGACGCAGGCCCCCGCCTACGCGCTCAGCAGTTGTCCCACCAGTCGTCGAAGTCCTGGTCCAGCTGGGTGCACCATGTCCACAGGACGACATCGAGCGGGCCCTCACCATGGAGGACCTCGTCACACGCCAAGTACCAGGGCGTCAGGTCGTCAATGGCTTGGCCCATGCAGTCACACCACGCACCCGTGCCTTGGGTCTCGTCGACGCACTGCTCTCCGGGACGCGGCGGAAAGTCCCGCGAGGGCGGAGAGATGGGGCCACCGACCTGCTGTGCCGAGCGAGACTCGAATGGATCGTCTTGGACGTCGCAGCCCAGCGTGATGCCCCCCAGCATCATCCCAGCGATGGCGAACGAGGACAGCGTACGATTGATCAACATAGTGTTTCCGACCTTTCCTTTTCAGCGCAGGCTTCACCACTGGCCACCGGGTTGCCCCTTGGCGACGAGACTCGCGGTGGCGGCTCGATCCCTCCGTGCCCCGAGCCGCCGCGGTTGATCACTGCGCTCGCCAGATTTCTCGAAAAAGGACCTGCGCGCGCTTACGCCCAGGCGAACCGAGCCCGAGGTGCGGGGCCCGCAACCGCCCTTGGTCGCAGCTTCCCTATCGCGGCGAAGCGCGAGGTCAGTCGAGGCGGGGCGCGACGGCGACGGTGATCTGCGTGTCGTCGTCTGGCGACACCACGACACGCAGCCGGTAGGTGTCACCCGTGTCGTCGGCAAAGTAGACCGCCGTCTCGCCGACGGACAGCGCGAGCTTTTCGTGGTCGTCGTCGGGGACGCCGTCGATCTGGGTGCGGGAGCGCTTGTCGGTCAGATCGGGGTCGGCAAAGAAGCCGGGCTGCGGGTGACCGTACTCGACGCCGGGCGGGAGGTCGTCCTGTGCGACGAAGAACAGATAGGGGCGGCCATCCTGAGCGCGACGGAAGTAGAAGTCGACCGGATCGTTGCTCTCGCGATAGTTGCCCAGCAACAGATCGGACAACAGCGGGGCCTGCTCCTGCAAGAAGGGACGCACGGCCTCGGCCGCCTCGGCGCCCGACAACCCCACGGGGATGTCCCGCACGGTGAAGGCTACCGACGCATCCCCCTCGTCGAAGTCGGCGAAGGGCGTGTGGTGCAGGGCAACCTGAGCGACCTCGAGGATCGTCTCCCACAGGTATTGGGAGCCCGGCGGATCGCCCAGCCCCTGCTCCACTTGGTACTCGATCCAGCCCCCCGGGTCGTCCTCCTGCCCGATGAGGACCAAGGCCAGCCCGCTGACGTAGATGGCAAAGTACTGGCGCCGAGCGTAGTCGTCTTGGGCAGCAGACGTGACCACGTACTCCAGGGCCCACGGCGGCAGCGCCCACACGGAGTCGGCGCTGGTGGGATCGCCGGGCAGGTTTTGTTGGCACGGTGGGTCGCCCACGCACGACGGCACGAACCCCACGTGCTCTTGCAGCTGTACGCGCATGTCGACGCGTAGATCCTCGGCGATCCCCGACAATGCAAACCGCGACGGATCGTTGAAGTCGAACTCCAGCTCGTCTTCGAAGGTCGGCCCGGTCTGGTCGTCACGAAGCGTGACGAAGCCCTTGTCGCCGCTCGCGTCCACGCCATCCATGATCCGCAGGTTGGATTCGGCGACGACACGCATGCGAAAGTCGGGGCTGAAGATCTCGCCGCTGACTTCCCCCGCGATGATCCCAGGGTGGTCTCCCACGGGCCCGTAGCGCTCGGCCAACGGCGACAGGTCGGCCAGGGCGTCGGCCAGCGTGACCTCGAGCTCGATCGACTCGCCGACCGCGGGGTGCGTGCCGACGAAGTGCTCGCGCAAGGCCGCGACCAGCGAGGCTTCGGACACGACCGGTTGGGTGCGCTCGATCCCGAGGGCGTCGGCCAGCACCTGACTGAAAGGATCGATCTCTCCCACGCTCGCCAGCGCGTCGACGAGGTTCGCCAGACTCTCGGTGGTCGTCCCGGTGACGTCGACGTTGGCGGGCGTCATGGTGAGCAGCCGAACCAAGGCGTACTCGGGGCTCAGCTGCCAAGGCATGGCACCACCGCCAAACTGCTGACCGAGCTCGGTGAGCGAGCAGTCGTGGTGCGGATCGGGGTCGTCGAGCTGCCACGCGGTCCCGCACGCGTTCCGCAGAGCATCGAGGGTCCCCGCCAACAATGGAGAAGGGTCGAGGCTGAGCAACCGGACCTCGCCCGCCTGCTCGCCGAACAATTCAGCCGCCTCGGCGCGCGTCATCGACAGCTCGAGCGGAGCCGCCTCGCCCTCGGACAGACGAAGCTCGAAGGTCTGCTCGGGGCCGAAGTTGCCGGGCTCCGGCTCGGGCCCGGTGCTGGCCCCAGCCGTCGTGTCGGCGACGGCCTTCGCACCGGGGTCGGCATCACCACACGCGGGCAGCGACGAGACCAGGGCGAGCAAGCCGAGAGGAAGGCGCTTCACGATGGCTGTCACCGTAGCAGGCGGGGGTGGGGGCCACCACGCACCAGCCCACGCGACCGCCCGCATCGCGGGGGCCGAGTGGGCGCGCAGGGCCGAGCGAGTACGTGCCGCCTGTGGCCTCTCGCACGCGGGTCCGCGGGGAGTCGGGCCGCGGTGGCGTCGCCGGTGCGAGCGCGAAGTTCAGCCAGGGTCCTCGCCGCGCCGAGTTGCCGACAACGAAGCCATGCGCTCGACGGATCCTCGACACGCGAGCGGCTCGGTCGCGTGCGCGGGGGCAGCCGGGGCCGTCCGTGGGCAGGCGCGTGGCCGAGGCTCACTGGCGTGAGGGACTGGGCGGCTCGCGTCTCGTCGATGTTGGGACCAATGCCGCGGATGCCCGGGTCACGCGTCGCCGTGATCGGGAGTGGGCTCGACCAAGCGCGGAATGGGAACGGCCAGGCCCTCGACGGGATCAGCCGCATGCGCACCGGCGAGTGTGCCTTGAAGCGTGCGCAGCAGCAGCTGGAGCAGCTGCGGACGGGGAAGCTCCGGCTTGGCAAGCCACGCCACGCAGGTGGCCTCGACGGCACCGATCCACCCTCGCATCGCGAGACGATAGGTGGGGCGTGCTGCCGCGGGGCCCAGCTCGCTGAGCAGACGATCGGTGATCTGCTGGCGAGTCTGCTCGAGGATCACGGCCACCTCGGGGTCAGCCCCCAGACCACCCGTGACCATGGCGCTGTAGGTCGCGGCCCGCTCCTCCACGAACCGTAGGTACGCATCGAGGCCGACCAAGCCGCGGGCCGGCGGCGGCAGCTCGCGACCGACATCGAGCGCATCCAGCAGCCGCTCTGTCGCGTGGCGAATCACGGCCACGTAGAACGCTCGCTTGCTGCCGAAGTAGTGATAGAGGAGGCCCTTGGAGACGTTCGCCGCCCGCGCAATGTCGTCGATGGAGATCTCGTCGTAGCTCCGGGTGCCGAACAGGCCCAGGCCCAGCTCGAGAAGCTGTGCCCGACGCTGGTCCATGTCGAGCCGACTACGAAGGCGAACGCCCATGACGAAGCCATCATGACCCCGAGTTGACCCTGATTCAACTCGGTGCTACCCCTTAATTGAACTCGATTCAGGAGCGCGGAAGGCCGTGGTTCGGCCTCCGCGCTCGATTGACCCCCAACCTGCGTCCTTCGCACACAAGGCTCGAATCTCATGCCCGACCCCGCCGCGACCTCGGCCGGTTCTCGTCCCGCGGCGATGCCTCGCATCCGCAAGATGGGGCTGTCGTTCGATCAAGTGCCTCGCCGCTGGTTCTTCGACAGCACGTTCGTCACCCACAGCGCCAATGCGCTCAACATGCTGTTCCCCGCGGGCGAGCGGATGTTCGTGCGGAGCGTCAAGCACTACCTGCCGCAGATCACCAGTCCCACCCTCAAAGCTCGGGTCCGTGCCTTCTTTGGTCAAGAGGGCAGCCATGGGCACGAGCACGAGCGCGCGTTTCAGATCCTCGAGGCCCAAGGCTACGAGATCCGTCCGTGGCTCGAGCGATACGAGCGGCTCGCCTTCCAATGGTTGGAGCCTTCGTTTCCACCGGTCTTGCGACTGTCCACGACCGTGGCGCTCGAGCACTTCACCGCCGCGATGGCCGAGGTCGCGCTGACCGAGGACTTCCTCGATCACGCCCACCCCACCATGCAGCAGCTGCTGCGTTGGCATGCGGCCGAGGAGATCGAGCACAAGTCGGTCGCGTTCGATGTCCTCCAACAAGTCGACCCTCGCTACGCCGTACGCATGGTGGGCATGGTGTTGGGGCTGGTCGGACTGCTCGCGTTTTGGCACTCGGGCACGCAGATGCTCCTGCGCCAGGAGAAGGACTACAGCCGCGCCAAGCGTCGCCAAGAACGAAAGGCCGCGCGAGCCCGTGGGCAAGACCGCAAGGCGATCGCCAAGGCGTTGGTGGAGTATCTGCGACCGGGGTTTCATCCCGACGATCGCGACACCAGTCCGCTCGCGCGCGCCTACCTCGAACAGATCGGTCGGCTCGAAGGCTGAGCGCGCGGCCTCGACCACGCTTGGGCGCCAGTATCGTCAACGCTGCAATCCGCAGCGGGGCCGGGCGCCAACGGCTCAGCCTTCGGCCTCGACCACGCTTGTTTGCGAGCCTTCACGAGGCAACAACCTCGGCGAGGCTCGGCCCCGATGGCGCAGCCTTCGGCCTCGACCACGCTTGTTCGCGAGCATCGTCAACGCTGCAATCCGCAGCGGGGCCGGACGCGAACGGCTCAGCCTTCGGCCTCGACCACGCTTGTTCGCGAGCCTTCACGAGACAACCTCGGCGAGGCTCGGCCCCGACGGCGCAGCCTTCGGCCTCGACCACGCTTGGGCGCGAGCCTTCACGAGGCAGCCTAGGCGAGGCTCCGTGCCGACGGCTCAGCCTTCGGCCTCGACCACGCTTGGTGACACGCCACGGTCTCCCCGCGTTGCAGGTTTGGTGAGCTCGCGTGGACACCCGTGCGCCGTTCCGCGAGCGGCGTGGGCATCATGGCACTTGGCGCGCCCGCGATCGACGTTGATCCTGCGGGCACCAAACGCCGCTGCGTCCGCCATGACTGAAGCCGCGCAGCAGACTGCCGCAGGCACGGCACGGCTCGCCCGCGCGTCCGTAGACCCAAAGTGCGCCCTGGTTGCGACCCGCCTGGCCGTCGGCATCACGGTAGTCCCGAAACGTGGTGCCACCGTTGCGGAGACCCTGGTCGATCACCTCGCGGACGGCCGTGGCCAGGCGATCCCACGCGGTGGACGACAGCCGAGCGGCGGGCAACAGAGGATGCAGGCGAGCCACGAACAGCGCCTCGACGGCGTAGATGTTGCCCACCCCCGCCACGATGCGTTGGTCGAGCAACACGTCGCGCAACGCTCGTTGGCTGCGACCGGCCACGGCTTCGAGGTGTGCCCCATCGAAGGCGCGAGCCATGGGCTCGGGACCGAGCTCGCCGACGGGAGGCTCGCGGAGCAACGTCTCCCAGGGTCGGGCCCGGACCCCACCAAACCGGCGCGCGTCGACGAACCGCAGCAATCGGTCATCGCCCAGCTGCAGCTCTACGTGCGTATGCGTGGCGCGGGGCTCCCCGGCGCGAGCGACCTCGATGCGACCGGTCATACCCAGATGCACCAGCAAGCCCACGTCGTCACCATCGCGGCCAGTCAGCGCCCACAGCAGATGTTTGCCGCGGCGCCGCCAACGTCGAGGGCTCGCACCCTTCAGCAGCTCGAGTCGTTCGTCCCGCCATCGCGACCCGGTGCGCAGCGCGAGGCGGCTGCGCCACAGGCCTACGACGGGCGCGGTGAGCCGGGCGCGAACCAGGCTCCGCCGCACCGACTCGACCTCGGGAAGCTCAGGCACCGTCGGCTTCTCGGGCGCGCTGGAGGGCGGCGAACTGTTCGGGGCCGAGCCGCTCGGGCCGCAGCGTCGAGTCGACACCCGCGGTCTCGCACCACGCCCTCGCCTGCTCGCGGGGAGCCAGCGCCGACAGAGCATTGAGCAACGTCTTGCGACGACGCTGGAAGGCCGTGCGCACCAATGCCAGGAACCCAACCGAGTCGGAGACCTCCCCACGCGGGGCAGAGCGAGGTGACAACCGGATGACCGCAGAGTCGACACGCGGCGGCGGCAAGAAGGCCCCCGGCGGTACGCGAACGACCCCCTCGATCTCGCGAAGTCGAGACAGCCCGACCGTGATCCCACCGTAGGTCTTGCTACCGGGCGGCGCACAGAGCCGGTCGGCCACTTCCTTTTGGATCATCACCACCCAAGGCCCCGTGTTCGCATGGAACTCGAGCAATCGAAACAACAACGGGCCGGTGAGGTGGTAGGGCAGGTTGCCGACGATCGCGGGCGGACGCTCGCCGAAAGCGGTGGTGTAGTCGAACCGTACGGCGTCGGCTTCGTGCAAGACGAACCGGGGGTGCGTGCCCAGCTCGGCCCGCAGCACCTCGCACAGATCGCGGTCGCGCTCGATCGCCCAGACCTCGGCTCCGGTCTCGAGTAACCCCGAGGTGAGCGTGCCCAAACCAGCGCCGATCTCCACCACGCGGTCTTCGGCGGTCAGGCCCGCGGCGCCGACGATCGCACGATGGACCGAGGGGTCGCGCAAGAAGTGCTGGCCCCACTGCTTGCGCGCCGACAACCCGTGGCGGCGAAGGACCTGACCTGGAGGCTCGATCACGGCAGCAACATCCGAGCGTCGTCGATGGGGAGGCTGGTGTGGACGTCGACATCACGCCGCACGCCGGCGTCGAAGCGAGCGGCCGCAGCCGCTCCGATCATCGCGGCATTGTCTCCGCAGTAGCGCATGGGTACCGCCTCGAAGGTGAAGCCATGCTGGGTCGCCGCCTGGGCCGCGGCCTCGCGGAGTCCTCGGTTGGCGGCGACACCCCCGACGATGTGCAGGCGATCGCGGCCCGTCTGACGGAGTGCACGCAGGGCCTTGAGCACCAGCACGTCGACGACGGCCGCCTGAAAAGAAGCGCACAGATCGGCGAGCGCTTGGCGGGAGTCGGGCGAACCGGTGCGATCGACGTGGACCCTCACCGCGGTCTTGAGGCCGGAGAATGAAAAGTCGAGCGTTGGACGATCCGCCATCGCCCGCGGCAGCTTGACAGCAGTGCCACAGCCCTCGGCGGCGAGGCGATCGATGGCCGGTCCTCCGGGGTAGCCGAGGCCCAGCATCTTGGCGACCTTGTCGTAGGCCTCACCGGCCGCATCATCGCGGGTCGCACCGAGGATCTCGTAACGGCCCAGACCCGCGACGTCGACCAGCTCGGTGTGACCACCCGAGACCAACAGCGCGAGGTGAGGAACGAATGGGCGCGCCGGACGGGTGTCGTCGCCGAGGAACGCCGACCACAGGTGGCCCTCCATGTGATGAACACCCACCAAAGGTCGGTCGGTGGCGAGCGCGAGGCCTCGGGCCATCTGCACCCCCACCAACAGTGCGCCCATCAGGCCGGGACCTTCGGTCACGGCAAAGGCGTCGATCGACGGCAGCTCGACCCCCGCCGCCGACAGAGCCTCGTCGACCACGGGCACCACCGCGCCGAGGTGATGGCGACTGGCCAGCTCCGGCACCACGCCACCGAACTTCTCGTGCACCTCGATCTGGGAGCGCACGACGGAGCTGAGCACGCGGTTGCCCTCGACGACGGCCGCGGCCGTCTCGTCGCAGGAGCTCTCGATGGCGAGGACGCGGGAAGTCACGAAGCCAGCTTGGGGCAGCACGTGGAGAGTTCGGGTCTATCCCGCCGGCCGAACGAGGCCGTCAGCCCGACCGAGACCACCGCGCGAGACCGCGGCCATGTCGGAAGAGGTCGGGCGTCGAAGAACGCGGGGCTCGGTTGCACAGGCACGGCGCGGCCGCGTGAGGGATGGGTTCAC
>JAHZJA010000732.1 GCA_022601155.1 Deltaproteobacteria bacterium
GCGTGCGTCAGAGCTAGCGGCAAAACCGGCAAGCCTATCTCATAACGAGGCGGCCGCTGTGCCTTTGGCAGCCCTCACTGCCTGGCAAGGATTGTTTAACCATGCCCAACTCACCAAGGGCGAGCGAGTGTTGATTCACGCTGGTGCGGGTGGCGTTGGGAGCTTTGCGATCCAGTTTGCGAAATGGGCTGGCGCTCACGTCATTGCCACGGCGTCCGCGACCAACGAGTCGCTCGTGCGGGGATTGGGTGCAGACGAGTTCGTCGACTATCGCTCGCAGCAGTTCGAGGAGGTGCTCGACCAGGTCGACGTCGTCCTCGACACCATCGGCGGCGACACCCAGACACGCTCCTTGTCGCTCCTTCGCAGTGGCGGCCGACTGTTCTCGGTCGTCGGCTCCCCAGACGCCGACAAGCTCGCGGCCGTAGGTGCACGCGGAGGCGCGTTCATGGTCCAGCCCAACCGCGAACAGCTCGATCGTATCGCGGGACTCATCGATGAAGGGAAGGTCCAAGTCCTCATCGACTCGGTCTTCCCCTTGTCCGAGGCGCGTGCCGCCCACGACAAGAGCCAGACGGGCCGCGCGAAGGGCAAGATCGTACTCGAAGTCGTAGCGCAGTAAGGCCGGCGACCAGGACCCACCAAGCAACGGAAAACGAAACCATGCTCAGATCACTACTAGGGATCGCTCCGAAGCAGGAGCCCGACGGATCCTTCAGCCCCTCGAAGGTTGCCTTGAAGCTGTCGACCTCGGATGTCTCCGACTTCGAGCGAGTCTCGTATCCAGCCTACCGGGGCAAGCGCTCGAAGATCCTGGTGATCTTCACCGAGCAAAAGAACATGAAGATGCAAACCGGAAAGGAGTTCTCGACCGGAAATCATCCTGTCGAAGCTCTGCTGCCGATGTTGCACTTGAGGGATGCGGGCTTCGAGTTCGAGGTCGCAACGCCCACGGGAAAACCGGTGGTCTTCGAGATGTGGGCCATGCCCCGAGGGGACACGGAAGTCGTGGCCATCTACGAGGACTTGAAGTCGCGTTTCGAGCATCCAACGCCCCTTCAGGACGTCGTCGCTGGATTTCAGGACGAGATCGACACCTACGCGGCGGTCTTCGTCCCGGGTGGACACGGCGCCATGCTGGGGATTCCCGAAGACCCGAACGTCGGAACTGTGCTGCGATGGGCTCATGAGGGCGACTTGTTCACCATCAGCCTGTGCCACGGGCCAGGTTCGTTCCTCGCCACGACGCTGCAGGGCCACGATTTCATCTACAGCGGATACGACATGGCCGTGTTTCCCGACTCGGTCGACAAGATGACGCCGAAGATCGGCTACCTCCCCGGTCCCATGCCGTGGCGGCTGGGAGAGCGGCTCCAACAGCTCGGGGCCAATCTCGTGAACGAGAAGGCCGACGCGACCTGTTGCGTCGACCGTCGCCTCATCACGGGTGCAAGCCCGCTGGCTGCCAACGGTCTCGGGAAGCTGGCCGCGACGACCTTGTTGGATCAGCTGACGTAGTACACGGCCGGGATGGCGTCGGAGCGCCCCCGCACCTCGGGGGCCGATCGCACTGCAGCAGCGCAGCGCTCGACAACGTGGCCGGGTCCGCAGGCGACTTCGAGAGTCCGGCCGTCTGCAGCGACCTCGGTCACCAGCCTCGCGAGGCGGGCCAGGTCCGGCTGCGGCCTCGAGCTTCCCGTAGACCCGCTCGTACTCACCAGCACGGCGACCGCAGTCGTCGAGCAGGCTGGGCGGCACCACGGCGACAATCGTCGGGTTGCGCCGTATCAGAGGTTTCGAGCGGTTGGAGGGACAGAAGCGATGAGCTGGGCCGACGGTCGCCGTGGCTCACGCGGTCAGCATTCCGGTGAGAGCCAGCCCGTTCAGACCGCGCTCGACCATACCGACCAGTGCTGCGCTCAGCTGCGCCCGAGTGGGAACATGCTCGCTCGTCAGCTTCAGGCGGCCGGCCTCGATGTCGTCGGCCAGTGCCTCCACCAGCGCCGCGCGGGTATGCAGACCGTCGAGGAGCGCAACGAGTGCGGAATGAAACACATCGAGCGGACTGTGCTCGTGCAGCGGAGTGGTCACGAACGATCGGTGCTGTGACTCGAAGCGGGCCAGGGCCGAGACGCCGGGCTGCTCACCAGGCTCGGTCACGATGGGCAGAGAACGGGGTCGTAGGCGTACGCGCCCGTCGGCGATGAGCGAGCCGAGGGTGTCGACCACCGAGGCGACCTCGCCCCCGAGGCCTTCGGCAAGGACGTCGAGCGGGAGGTCGCGAGGCCATCGCTGCCCCAGGGCGTCGAGCACCACCCGGACCTCGGCCGAGTCCCCCGGCGATGGATCGGCGGGCGGTGCCGCCACGAAGCTGTCGGCGAGCAGCTCCGACCACGAGGGCGGAGTCGCGAGCGAGGCATCGGCCCGGCACAGCAGTGACGCCCGGAACTGACGAAAACCCACGATGTCGGTCAACTGCTCCGCGACCAGAGGATCGTCGGCGAGGCCCTCGAGCGCGGCTCGAGTCCGGCGGCGCTCTGCGGGTGAGAGGCTGCCGGGAGCAACGTCGCCGATCCAGCGCAGGCCCGCCTGCTGGGCTCGCTCGACCACCTCACACAAGTAGAAGGCCCGACTGCACGGCACCAGGTACTCGTGCAACAGGTACGAGTCGGGCACGTCACGCAGTGCATCGATCTCGATCTTCATCAGGGCGCCCTCCGCCGTTCCACGCAGCGGCTGGACCTGCTCCAATCGCGCGAGCACGGCTCGCGCTCGGCGGACCTTCTCGAAGACGTCCTCGACCGCCCCCACGCCTTGCAAGAGCGCACGGGCGATGGCCCCCCGGATGCCCCAGGCCGGCATCGCGTTGTAGCTCAGATACGCCACGCCACCCTCGGCGAGGTGATCACGGCACAGGGTCAGCACGCGGGCCCGGACCGGCTCGGGCACCCAGGAGTACAGGCCGTGGGCGATCACGTAGTCGAAGCGCCGCGCGCCCAGCTCGAGCTCCATCACGTCCGCGCAGCGCAGCTCGAGGTTGGACAGGCCCAACGACTGCACGTGAGCGCGGCCCCGCTCGATCTGCTTGGGAGACAGATCGATTCCCAGGCACTGCGCCTGGGGCAGGTCGAAGGCCATGGGGATCAGGTTGACCGCATGGGCGCAGCCCAGCTCCAGGATCCGAGCCCGCCGAGGCGGCACGGCATCGAGTCCAGCCCGCCGCGCCTCGACGTATAGCGTGTCCACGTGGCTCTCGGTGACCGGGAAGTCCTCGTAGGGGACATCGTCGTACGCGAATGCAGGAGGAGACATGGGTCAGCGGCGGGGGGTCGACCGAAGGATGAGAGGTGGGGGTGACGGCCGAGCGCGCTGCCGCCCTCGGAGGCGGCGGCAGCTCAGCGCAGGACGCCGCCCATGCGTCGCTCGGTGCGGCGCCGCCGGGCATCGGCCCGCAACGCCGAGAGCCCCAACGCATAGATCGCCCAAAACCCGATCCCGACCACCATGCCCTGCAGGCCCGCGCTCACCACGGGAGCCTCGGCCTGGATCGAGCGTAGCTCACCCGCCGCCCGCACCGTGGTGAACAAGAAGAACAGGAACAGGGCGCTGATGCCCGTGGCTCGCAGCACGCTCAGTCCCGACAAGCGCTGGGGCCGGTTGATCCCGGTGCGACCCCACTCCATCGCCTCGAGCAGTAGCCGAATCCATGCGCCGAGCATCGTGAACAGCAAAAAGCCCGCAATACCGGCCAGTCCCGGCACCGCCTGGCGCAGTTGCTCGATCGACATCCCGGCGTCACCGGGCAGCAGTGCGAGCAGGGGGGCCACGCGGCGGACAGCGTAGCAGCTCGGGTTTGAGCTGTCTGGCGCGCCCGCCAATCCTACCGAGGCCGGGGTCCGCGACGCACTGGCCAGCGATCATGCCGACGAGAGCAACGAGGCGGCCACTGACGCGCGAACTCCTTCGTCGACGCTGACCGACGACTCCAGGCCCGAGCGCGGCAGCTCCGGCAAGGCGGGGGCTCTCGAACGACGGGGCCGCTTGTTTCGTCAACGACATCGAGGCCGTGCTATCCCGCGTGGTCGGGTGGATGTCCACGGCGCGCATGGTCGCGGCCTCGAGCCCTGCGCTCGGGACCCCGCGGAGCCGGCCCTTCGATGTACGCGCCCTGAACCGACGGCGCGATCACATGGGAGGTGGGGGTACTGCCGACCGTGATCAGGCCAGGCCCTGCCCGGGGCGAATGAAGAACCCGGACACGGCGATTCGAGGAATTCGGCCCGCGGCCGGTCGCACCCGGCCAACACGATGCGTAGTACCCGAGCTGAGGATCACCAGGCGATTGGGTACGGGCACCACGAAGGAGCCTGCGCTGCGGGTGTACTCGCGCGGGTGGAGGGTACGACCTCGCAGCGGGTCGCTGCGGCGGGTCGGCTCGGGAATCGCGTGGCGCCGGCGCTTGCTGGCGGAGCCATCGAGGAACATGAGCTCACCGCCCCAGTCGAAATCCCAGCGGGGATGGATGTACAGGTTGAACGCGCCGCAGTAGGGACCCACGTCGTCGTGCCACGCGAGTCCGCTGTTGGCCGGGTAGACCGCCAGCCGAGCCGAGATGCCGATCCAGTCCTCGCCCTTGACACCTACCCACGGCTCGAACCGCTTGGCCGAGCGCAACAGCTTGGAGAGCACCGCGTCGATCGGCGACCGCGTGGGATAGAAGGTGAGCGTCTCGGTCTGCCGGGTCGGAACGACCGTGCGGCGGCGGTCGGCGAGAGCGTAGACCGGCGGCCCCACCATGGGCGTTCCGTCGTCGATCTCCCACGCCCGCTGGTAGGAGTGGGCGTGGGGCGACCGCAAGGGCATCCGGCGCACGTAGTCGTGCAGGGGCTCCATCGAGTCCGACAAGGTGTCGTCGAACACGACATAGTTCGGGGTGGTCTGCGTGGTCTTCATGGCGGAGGCACTCGTGCAACGCGGGTATCGTGGGCGCGGATGATCGCGGGGTCGTACATCTGCACCGCCAGCTCACGGGGCCCAAAGCCGGGCATGCCCGCGTGTGTGGTGCGAAAGTTGTCGAACAACAGCACGTCCCCTCGGCGCCAGCGCACCGCGACACAGTGGTGCATCATGGCTTCGGCCAGCTGTTCGACGTCGATGCGATGCACGAACGCGCGAGCGAGGCGAGCGGCGAGCGGCTGCGAGGTTTCGCCACGAGCAGGGGCCGCAGGCGGCACCGAAGCACGCGCACGACAGAGCGAGCCTCGGGGGTCGGTGAGCCACGACAACGCTCGTCGGCAGCGGCTCGAACGCCATAGCTTGCGGTGGATCGCCCAACGACGGCGAGAGAAGTGGGGCTGCAGCCTTCGGCCAATGAACGCGTCGAGGCCGGGGACCTCGGCGGATACGTTGGCCAGTAGCGAAGGCCGACCGTCGGCCGGGTGCTCGATCACCGCGGGCTTGAATGTGGCGAGGTAGTCGATACCGTCTCGCTCGACTCGCGGCAGCCCCCACGCATCGAGTCGCTGTCGGAGCACGGCGGGCGACAAGCGCTGGCGTCGGGCCGCCTCCTCCACTGCGATCACGCTGGCGAGAAACGGGCCGTCACGCAGACGCTCTTGGAGATCGGCATCGAGCTGGGCGAACACCCGGTCCATCCGCACGACCGCCGTCTCACCACCGAGCCATGGTCGGCTCAAGCACGCAAAGGCGACGAAAGAGGGAACCTGGGGGCTGTAGTAGTTCTCCGTATGAAAACCGGTGAGTGCCAAGCCGCCCCCCGTGCGGATGTTGCGGTTGGTGCACCACACCGTGCGGGTACCAGGCAGCGTCTCGCGACCGGGCTCGAGCATCAGGTAGGTGCTCATCGCGTGCAGTGGCTTCACCTCGGCGAGGGCTTGTTCGAAACGACGGGGAGAGTCGATCCCAAAGCCGCGGATGAGCACGGCAGCGTGCTCACGGAGCAACGCCACGAGCCCATCGGCGTTGCGTCGAAACCACCGCCGGGTGTCGGCAGGCCCGATCCGGCCCCGAGGCTCCACCACCCGGAGGAACGGCGAGGTACTCCCGATGCTGATCTCCGTGCGGTCGGCGGCGCGCACCCTGACGGCAGCGTCGGTGCACAGGGCAGTCGGGGCGGTGGAGTTCATGCTTGCTCAACCCGTGTTCGTGGTGGAGGCCAGTGGTCGACGCCGGAGCACCGAGGTGTACAGCCGGTGCAGCAGGTCATGAACGGCCAGTTCCTGCGCGTGGCCGTGGGCGCGGAACATCCGATTGGTGTGCATGTGTACATAGCTGGCCACCAGCTCGGCCCACGAGCGCCCGAGGCGTTGCTCGGCGGCCGCATCCCGAAGCCGTGACGCCAGCGGGCGTACGGTCGTGCTTCGTTGCTGGAGCGCGCGTTCGACCGCGGCGGGGACCCCTTCGCCCTCGAACAATAGAGACTCCAGTCGTGGCCGCTCGCGCCGAAACCGAGCCGCCATGGCGCGGCCGATCGGCTCGGCATGCCCACCGTGATGGCGAGCATGCACACCCCGGACCCGGCCGACATACTCGCAGCGCTGTTCGATCGACAAGCCGAGATCGGCCAGCAGTCGATCGACCCCCACCAGTGACCAGCGCCACCGCGCCCCGCCGTCGACTCCGTCGGCCGCCGCCAGCATGGCCAACGCAGCCTCGCTATCGGCGTGAAACAGACGCTCGGCCAGCTGGATGCCGCAGGCGGCACCGTAGCGCTCGAGTTCGCGGTGGTAGGTGGACCAACACAGCTCGTCGATACGTCCGGCGGACAGCTGCTCGGCTGCCATGCACTCGACTCGCTGTCGAACATGGGCCCGCCGCGTGGGGTCGGGCACGTGCAGACGCAGGCGTAGATGCCAGCGCGGCAGGCCGTAGCGCACGAACCACCATTGTGGAGGATCGTCGGCGAGTTCATCGAGCAACGGCGAGACCCCGTCGAGGAGCAGATCGTCCAGTAGGCCCGGACCTCCATAGAGCTCGGCCTGCATCCATGCCGAACCCGGTGCGAAGGTCCGACGAACCGCGGTCGGTGCACGTGCGATCTGCAGAGTGGGCGACGCCCCGGGGGACGGCTCGGCCTTCCGCCGCAGCATCAGCAGAAGCTCGCTGGCGTAGCGCCCTTCAGGCCCACGGGCGAGCGCATCGCCGGTCGAGCCGGGCAACTCCACCAGCACCGCATCGCGCGGTCGATCGAGCGCGGCGACGAATGCCTCCACGCTCAGCACGTTGTCGAGATCGACAGCCAGGGTGAAGTGCCCATCGACGAAGCCAACCACGCGCGGCCAGCCCTGCTCCCGTCGCCAGCGGTTGAGCCGCCGATAGGCATCGTTGGGGGAGGCCGCCCGAAGACACGACACCTGGTCCAGCGACAACCGCCAGCGGGCGGGCGCGAGTACGACATCACCGACGCGAACCCGAGGCAACGAGGGGGCATCGTCCAAAACGCCCCAGTCCCACCACAACGGCGGCTGCCGCCCCTGAAACTGCAAGTCACACAGCAGGCGATAGACGGGAAGGTTGTGGGGCAGTCGATGCTCGTGGGCGTTGGATACCCGCACGACGACCTCGCGATCGTGGGACTGCGATCGCAGCACCACCCGACCCGAGCGCACGCACAGCACGAGATCGTCGAGCCGGAGCCGACGGTCGGCCCCCGCTTCGGAGGCACCGAGGTACTCGATGACGTAGTCCCGGGTGTGTGGACGGCCGAGCACGTCACCGCTCACCGCCGGGGGTACGTGCACCAGCTCGGCGACCAGGGCTCCGGGGTGGGCTGCGCGCTCCGACTGGGCCTCCGCGTCCATCAGCGCGACGATCGAGGGCTGGCCGTTTGCAAATCGCCCCAACAGTCGGCCCCAGCTCGGCCCCAGCGTGTGCTCGATCCAAATCCGCGGAGGCCGGGCCTCGTCGCCGTGGGCACCGTCGATCTGAACCTTGACCACCATCGCGTCGAGCGGGAGTTGCTCGGGGGCTGGCAGCGCGCTCAGATCGTCCGGGGTGAGCTCGATCTCGCAGGCACCAGTTCGCCATGCCCCCTGGAGCTTGCCCAGCAGCAGGCGGTCGCGGCCGTCCCAGGGCACGGGCGATGCGGCGGCTGGGGGTGGAGCGCTCCCGACCCCGGCCAGCAACGGAGGAAGCTGCGGCGAGCCTCCAACCGGAAAGCCCACGCCAACATCAGGGTCGAGCGCATGCAGCAGCGGGACCTCCCGCTGTCCGAACCGCTGGGAGAACGCGGCGGCGAAATCCTGCAGGCGACCGCCCCGGCGGCGGCGGGCGAACCGACCGAGCACTTCGAGCCCCTTCTTGACGCGTCCGAGCACTGCCGAAGACAGCTGGGCTTCACGCGTGGGCTTGAACAGATCGCAGTGCAGCCGACGGTGCGACGGAGCGCCGTTCAGCCCTGGCCAGATCGCCGTGGCGGCGCGCCGACGCGCCGAGCCATCTGCTGCGTCGAGACGCGGATGCCGAGCCAGAGTCCCTGCCATCGCTCGCAAGTCGTGGGCGAGCTCGGCGGCGCCAACCCGCTGCACCGAGCCCAGCCAGGGCTCTAGTGGCGCGCGGCTGCACAGCGGAGGCTCGAGGTCGGAGGTGAGCAGCTGCTCATCGATCAAGTCATCGATGTACTCGTGTCGCTCCGCTTCGCTCGCCTCGATGTCGAGGTCGTCGTCGATGCGCTGGGCCAGCTCGGCCCGCGTCGCGCCTCGTTGCGCCCATTGCAGAACACACTCGACGACCTCATCGGCCTCGATCTTCCGGGCCACGTAGGTTCGTTGCCCCGCCGTGGAGCGCGCGGCGTAAAATCGCAACTCGGACCCCACCCGGTGAACGCTGGTGTTGGATCGGTAGCGCGCACGGGCCCGCACATCGGGGTCGGCTTCGAGTCGCTGCTGCACCTCGAACAGCAACGCGGTGCTGGCCCTGGCCTGCACGCGGTACCCGGCTCGAGGCACGAGCTCGACACAATCTCGCCTACCCACGGTGCCCAAGGAGACCCCCGACAGCGCTCCGTAGGGCGTGGGCCGGCTGCACATCCGGACGAAGTACCGGGTGACCGCTCGCTCGAACTTGCGACCGCTGCGGCTGTCGGGGTCGCGGTCCCAGCGGGGCTGTGCGGCCATGAGCCCGGGCGACGCCAGGTTGAGGGCCTCGGCCACAGCTGGCGTGGCCAGACGCTCGGCGAGCCGACGGCGCAGCTCGGTCCGGTCGGCCTCCAAGGTGGCGTCGTCGGGAACGGCCTGCTTTGGGGCTCGGGTGTCGCTGGCCCAGCGCAGGAGTTCGGTGTAGGGCAGCAGCGGCGTTCGCAGTACGAACTGCGCGGCGAAGCGATGCTGGCGAAAGTCGGTCATGGCCACCCCAGATCGCTCGGTTGGATGAACAACGGCAGCGAGGCGAGCATCAACCACTGGAACGGCCACAGCCGCAGACACAGGTCCAGTCCCAGGTGCAGCCCCAGCAGCAGCGCCAACGCCCACAGCCGCGTGGGTTCCCACCACAGCGCGAACGGGGCCACCACCTGCACCACCAGCGTCGCCCACGTGAGCAGCCGCGGGGCCAGCGGCCAAGCCGCGAGCCTATGCGACCACCGACGCGCGACGACCAGAGCCTGCACGGCGTAGTAGACCGCCCAGCCCGAGCGCCATTGGTGCTCGATCAGCTTCTGCACGACCGTGAACGAGTAGATGGCGCAGATCTGGAGCTGCATCAATCGAGTCGCCCACACCGCGGTCGCCGGGGTGTCGGCCAGCCCCACGGGGGCATCGAGGGCCAGTGCGGCACCGGCCTCCGACAGCGCCAGCAACCCATTCATCATCAGGACGATGAAGTCGATGCCCGTCGCGAGGAACGACAGCTCTGCGGTGAGGATCAGCTGTGTCCCGAACACCACCGCGGCACACCACGGGACGGAAAAGCCCAGCGCGACTCCGAGAGATCCGAGCAGGCCCAACAGTAGTACCGACTGGGCGAGCCTCGTCGATCGAGGAAGCCATGCGAACGGACTCAGTCGCCACGGTTGCCCGCGTGCGCGCCACAGGTTGTCCGAGAGACCACCCGGCCCCAGACACAGGCCCGCGCTCCGAAGACGCTGGGCGAAATACAGGGTGCACACCAAGCCGAACAGGATCCGGAAGACCTCGAGTCCGGGCTGGGGAGCGATGGTCGTCAACCCCAGAGGGTCCAGCGCCGCGAGCATGCCTACTCGACCTCCAGTGCTGCCCGTGCCACGGCAACGGTGTCTCGCTGAACATTCGAGGCGGAAGCGCCGGGGAGCCCGACCGTTTGCCCCGTGTACATCACCGAGACCGCACTGGGCTCACCCTCGGGAGGGCAGTGCTCGAGGATCGCGTCGATGACCGCGGCTCGAAAGGCAGGGCCGGCGGTCATCCAGTGCTGCACGTAGGACTGGTGCGGGGCGGGCAGGCAGGCCAGACCGCGGCTCGCCACGCTCTGCTGACCGTCGGGATAGTCGAAACGCAGCCAAACCTCGCGGCTTTGGTGCAGCGGAGCCCCCGTGAACATGACCCACGACTGGTGCAGACCCACGCGCTCGAGCATGCGGTAGGCCCTCGCGGCCGCGCGCCGCAGCGCCGCGGGCCCATGGTTTCGGAGCAAGGCGATCCCGGGCACCAACACCATGTAGGCGACCAGAGCCGCAATCGTCAGCATTGGGGGATCGGTCATCGTGGGAACCCGAGGCGAGGGGAAGACAGGAGGTGGACCCACGACGCGGTGGTCGTGGGTCCACGAGAGCTGGGCCCGAGGCCTACGGCCAGGGAAGGGGCGGCGGCGCGGGTGGCCAGCCAGGAAGGCCGGGAAGACCGGGCAGGTCGGGCAGCGACGCCGTGTTCGAGATGGGGCCAGCGAGGAGGCCTCCGTTCACCTCCGCGAGCTCTTCCTCGCGAAGCTCGAGCTGAACGCTGCCCTTGCGCTTGATTCGCTTGAGGCCCTTGTTGTTCTTCTTTCGCATTGATGTGTCTTTCTGGTAGCGGGCCGCCGTGAACCGGCCGCCTTCAGGGGGGTAGAGCACGCGGCCGGACCAGCGTTCCCAGGGAACGAACATCAATCAGCGTGCTCTACCTCCACCATGCAGCCCATCGTGTTCCTTGGACCGTCGATGCCCGTCGAGCAGGCCCGGCAGTTGGTCGATGCGGAGTTCCGCCCCCCGATTCGTCGCGGCGACCTCGACGATGTCGAGCCGGGGCGGCTGGTCGCGATGATCGACGGCGTGTTCGAGCAGACCCTCGCGATCAGTCCTCGCGAAGTTCACCAAGCGGTGGGCCGCGGCGTACGATTGATGGGCGGCTCGAGCATGGGAGCCCTCCGCGCGGCCGAGGTCCCGGGGATGTTGGGCATCGGCCGCGTCTACGATTGGTACCGGGACGGCGTGATCTCCCGCGACGATGAGGTCTCGCTGCTGTTCGACGATGACAACGGTCGAGCGGTCACGGTGCCCATGGTCAACGTCCGGTTCTCCGTGGAGCGCCTGTGTCGTCCGGGCACGCTCGATCGCGAGCTGGGTGATCGGATCATCGAAGCGGCGCTCTCGCTCCCCTACGAGCGGCGACGCTACCGAACGATCTTGCGGATCGCCGGTCTCTCGGACAGGCCCGACGCCAGTGACCTGCTCGCGATGCTCGAGGCCTACGACGTCAAGCAGCAGGACGCCCAGGCCGTGCTGGAGGCGCTCGACCGCGAGCTCAGCCGCCCGCAGCCCGAGCCGACGCCTGCGAGCGCACCGGATCGACCAACCGCCGCCGAGGCTCCGGCCGCCCCGACGTCGACCGATGCGTTGGCCGACCCCGTGCTCGTGTGGGAGAGCGGAGACCGGGTGGAGTACGGCGAGCTGCTGACCCTGTTGGCGATGACCGGAAGACTCGACGAGCATGCACGGCGTGCCCTCACCCGGTTCGCGCTCGAGGGCAACGACGTGGAGACCACCGAGGATGACCAGCCCCCCCGCGGCGAGTCGGCCCAAGCGATCTTCATGGGAGCCAAACAACGGTGGGGGTGGATGTCCACCGAGGAGACACGCGTGAGCCTGGCCGACCTGGGCATCCCCCTGGACGAGGTTGCCGAGCGCTGTGGAGAAGAACAGATTGCCCGGGCCGTGGTGCGGGCGGTCATCCGCGACGACACCCCCGAGTTTCGCGCTGCGCTGCGCGTGGAGCTGTTCATCAATGACATGGTCCTCAAGCGCGAGACGATGCGTCTGGGCAGCCTCCACGTACTGGCGGGCCAGAGCCCGGACACGCCGCCCACCACGAGTGAAGTCCACACGGTGCACACGGTGCTGTCCAAGCTCAACCAGGTCTTTGGGTACGAAGCGCTGCGGCGACAGTGGGACGAGCTCGGCCTTCGCCGCGAAGACACCGATGCCATGGTGCGCTTGATCGCACGGGCTCGACGGACAGGCACCGACGTCGTGGGCGCCATGCGGGGGAACGACCCCGTCGCCCCGGCGGGTGCGCCCTGGCCCGAGGAATTCGCGATGGGGCCCTGCCCCAAGCCCAGCGGCGAGACCCGGTTCTCGTGGCCGATGGCCCGCGCCCGAGCGGCGGCCGACGGCATTCGCGAGGCGATCGGAGTCACCCGCGTGGGCATGATCGGCGAGCTGGGCGACCTGGGCGGGATCCAGATCGCCCAGGCGGCACGCCCCCAAAACTCATGGTCGAGCACCTACGGCAGCGGCAAGTCACGCACCGAGGCGGGTGCCATCGTGGGCAGCGTGATGGA
>JAHZJA010000733.1 GCA_022601155.1 Deltaproteobacteria bacterium
CACTATCTCGGCCGACTTCGACGCCAACATCGTCGCGCTCGCCGAGGTCTACGGCATGGTCGAGGCCGGAGCCGAGGTCGACGTCGACGCCGACTTCGTCAACGGACTCGTCGCAGAGATTCGCGCCGACCTCAACGCCAGCGTCTCCGGTGGCATTCGCATCGACTACGTCCCGGCGTCGTGCTCCGCGAGCCTCAACGTTGCCGTCGAAGCTCAGGCGAGCTGCGAGGCCAACGCGGACTGCGGCTGCGAGGTCGAGGTCGATCCCGGTCAGGTCTCCGTGTCCTGCGAAGGCACCTGCCGCGGCGGTTGCTCGGCCGAGTGCGAGGGCGACATCTCCTGCCAGGCCCCCGAGGCCGGCTTCGAGTGCGCCGCAATGTGCGAGGGCGCTTGCGAGCTGACGGCCGCCGCCACGTGCGAAGGCACCTGCCGCGGCACCTGCAACGGCGACTGCTCGCTCACCAACGCCGCTGGCGAGTGTGAGGGTGAGTGCACCAACGGTACCTGTGAAGGCACCTGCGAAGTCAGCGGCGGCGCAAGCTGCGAAGGCACCTGCCACGGCACCTGCCGCGGCAGCTTCGATCCCGGCGGCTGCGAGGGTGACGTCATGTGCTCGGGCAGCTGCTCGGGCGAGTGCTCGGGCGAGTGCGAGGGTTCGTTCACCCCGCCCAGCGCTTCGGCCGACTGCGAGTGCGAGGCTTCGGCCGAGTGCGAGGCCCAGGCTTCCGCCCAGGCCGAGGCCAACATCCAGTGCACCCCGCCCAGCTTCGACCTCGTCTTCGAGTTCGACGCCGGCCTCGACGCCTCCGGTCAGGCGCAGTTCCTCGCCCGCATCGGCGAGCTCCGCGTCCGCGGCGTTGCGATCCTTCAGGGTCTCGCCCGCGCCCGTGCCCTCATCGACGGTGAGGTCAACGGCGAGGTCGTGTTCGACCCCGCTCCCTTCGCCCGCATCCAGGGTGAGTTCCAGGGTCTCGTGAGCGCTGGCCTCAGCGGCGAGTTCGAGATCGCCCCGGGCCGCATCGACTGCGTGCTCCCGGCCATCCAGGAAGCCGTCGCCATCGTCGCCGACATCGGTGGTGAGTTCACCGCGTCGCTTCAGGCTCAGGCCAGCTTCTCGGCCTTCCTGCTCAACCCGCAGGGTTGATCGGTCGCTTCCCCCCGGGGAAATCATGAACAAGGAGATCCCGCGGCTGCTGCCCATCGTGCTGGCAGTCGCGGGACTCGTCGTTTGTGGGGTCTTGGAGTGGATCCACGCCAAGACCTACTTGATGCCATCGGTCGGCAGCTTCTGCACCGTCAACGAGACGCTCGACTGCGGCGCCGTCGCCCTGTCGCGAATGTCCGTGGTGATGAACGTCCCCATGCCGCTGTGGGGGGCCGCGGGCTTCGTCGCCATGCTCCTGGCGAGCTGGCGTCGCTCGTGGCTGCTGTGGCCCCTGGCTGGCTTCTCGGCGCTGGCCTCCGTGGCCCTGCTGCTCGAGTCGCTGCTCCACGTGGGCACCGTGTGCCTGATGTGCGAGGGCGTCCACGTCCTGTCGATCCTGCTCGCCGTCGTGGCATGGCGTTGGCACCGTCGTCATGGCCAGCCCGTCACCGGTGCCGCGGCCTTTGCCGTGCTGGGGATTCCGGCCGCGATCATCTTCGCCACGGCGATCATCGTGCCCCCGTACTGGGTCCCGCTCACCTGGCAACAGGGCGTCCCCGTCCCCCACGGTGAGACCGAGGAGGGACACCACTGGGTGGGTGCGCAACAACCCGAGACGACGCTCGAAGAGTTCGTCGACTACGGCTGTCCGCACTGCGCCATCGCGACCAATCGCACCCGTCGCACCCTCAGCGCCGCCGGGGATCGGCTTCGAGTGATTCGCCGTCATCAGCCGAGGATGCGCTGCAACGAGACCAACCACGGTTGCCTGCCCCAGCGCGCCGCCCACTGTGCGGGCAAGCAGGACAAGTTCTGGGAGATGGACGCCTGGCTGTTCGCCCACGTCCCCGGCCACGCCGACGCCGACATGATCGACGGCGCGCGACGGCTGGGCCTGGACGAGCCCACGTTCATGTCGTGCATCGAGGACCCGGCCACCTATACGTGGGCCGACGACGAGTCCCGGGCCGCGCGCAAGGCCAAGATCAAGGCCACCCCGACCTACCGCATCGATGGACGCAAGCTGACGGTCGACGAGGTCGAGGCGCTATTCGACGGCCTGTGAGCTCGCCTGCGCGTCGCCGACGGGCAGGCCGACGGCCGCCATCAGAGCCAGCGCGTTGCTCGTGCGGACCACACCTTCGCGCAAGCGATAGTCGAAGTGCAGCTGACCATCCCGCAGCTCGTCGCAAAAGTGCACGTTGATGATCCGGGGATCGTCGTTGTCCGTCGCCAGGGCCAGATCGTGGGTGGTGACCAGCCCCACCGCTCCCTTGGCGAGCAGCCCCTGCACCACGGCATGGCCGCCCTCGCGACGGTCATTGGAGTTGGTGCCGTGCAGGATCTCGTCGAGCAGGAACAACACCCCGGGGCCCGCCTCGGCGTCGGCCACCACGCTCCGCAGCCGGGTGATCTCGGCGAAGAACCGCGAGGTCCCGGTCTGCAGCGAGTCTTGAACGCGGAGTGTCGCGCCGATCCGTAGCGCGGACATGCGTAGCCGCTCGGCCCGCACCGGAGCGCCCGCCAGCCCCAGCACGACGTTGATCCCGATCGTCCGCAGATACGTGCTCTTGCCGGACATGTTCGAGCCGCTCACGATGCACGCGCGCACCGAGGCGTCGAGCGTGATGGAGTTGCGAACGCACTGCGTCGCGGGCAAGAGTGGATGCCCCAGCTGCTGTCCGTCCAGTCCCACCTGGTCATCGACCAATTCGGCGAACGGGTCTTCGGGGTGCTCGTACGCAAAGGCCGACAGCGACGCCAACGCCTCGAGGCGGCCCAACGCATCGAGCCAGCCTTCGATCGCAGGTCCGTGTGCCTGCCGCCAGCGCTCGATCGCGATCGAAAAATGCAGGCTCCACAGCAAGGCAAAGGCGATGGGCGAGAACAGCTGCCCCCGCGCCGCCTCGGCCCACGCGAGCAGTCGCGCCAGCCGACGGATGCTCGTCGACGCCGAGCTGCGGCCCGACACCAAGGTGGTGTGGAGCGCGTGCAGGGTGGGGTCGTCGAAGTCTTCGGCCTCCAGACAGCCCAAGACGCGGGCGAGCGCCGACAGCTGCAGCGCCGAGCGCTCGGCGCTCAGATGCGCCCGGCGAACGAATCCTCGGGTCGCGCGGCCCACCACCCACGTGACCAGCAACAGCCCGGCGAACGGCCCCGGGCCCCACCCGCCCCAAATCCAGGCCGCCATAGCCACGAGCGATGCGGCGGGCACCACCCACGCCACCAGGCCCCACCGCCGAGCCGACGGCGGCGCCATCGTGGCGGGAGCGGCTCCCCAGGCCACGACCATCGTGGGATCGAGCTCGGCGTCGAAACGGTCGCCCGCCAGGTCCAGAGCCTCCCGTAGATCCAGCCGCTGCCGCAGCGCCTCCACGGCGGCCTGTCGCGCGCGCAGCTCGGGCAGCGGACTCGCAGCGAGCAACCACGTCGCCAGGCGCTGCTGCCCGGCTCCGGTCCGCGCCGTGCACAGCAGCTCGAACAACGACCCCTCCCCCAGCACATCGAGGTCGGCGGCATAGGGATGGTCTTCGGGCCGCAGCGACTCGCCGCCAAAACCCCGGCCCATCCAGGTGTCGTCGATTCGGCGAAGTCCTGCCCGGTAGTGCGCCACCGCGCGCTTGGCTGCCTCCAGGGCCCGGTGCGTCCGCTCGTGCCACAACACCAAGCCCACGAAGGCCACCAGCGGCACCAGCAGCCACGACCCGACCAGCGCCTCGCGCCACACGGCCACCCCCAGGCCCGCGCCAGCCAAGCCGGTCACCAGGCGGAGGTTGGAGATCCGGTCGACCTGCGCTTGGACCTCCGCCACCGTGACGCGACGAGCCCGCGCCCGTGCCTCGTAGCACGCTCGCGGGCTCGGATCGCGATGAGGGGCGTCAGCCAGGGATGGTGGACGGCCCGCCGCCAGCGCAGGCCCACTGGAAGTTGTCGAGGAGCACCACCGTGTCGAGAATGCCGTCGGTCAGGTCGAACACGGCGAAGATCACCTCGATCGTCTCGCCGGGTACGACGCCCGCGTTGGTGGTCAGCCAGCGCGTGCCAGCGTGTCCCTCCATCGCGGTGCCCATCAGCTCGGGGGCGGTGCAGGGTGCGGGGCAATCGTAGGGATTGGGGGCATCCTTGAAGTCGAGGAAGCCCGCATTGAGCGAGATCGGGTTCCCCATGTCATCGAACGAGATGTTGCCCGTCCACTGCTCCGACTCCAGCCACGCAATGAACATGTCGTTGAACGTGTCTTGGTAGAAGTCGGGGTACTCGGTCGAGAACATCGCGAAGTCGTAGGTGAAGCCGGGCACGCCCGGCGGAACCTCGGTGACCAGCCGCATCTCCGCGTAGTCGTTGGAGCCCGTGCCCTGGTTCCACTGCATCTCGATGGTGTTGGAGCAATCGCCCGTCCCCACCAACGCCGGGTTGGCGACGCAGTCCTCGGTGGCCGAGACCGAATTGGTCACGATCGGCGGAAGCAATGGCGACGCGCCACCAACCTGGGTGGAGGCGAACATCCCGGGGACGGTCATGTCCTGTGCGTTGCCGCTCGACAAGATGACGAACTTGTTGCCCTCGCGAGGCGGATATGTGGGCGGGTTGAACGTCCCGAGGTTGCCGTTGTGGACGTACAGCTGCTGGGGTCCTTGGAGGGTGACGCTGCCCTGGACCTGCTGGCCCCCCGGACAGTTGAGCCCGATCGCGTGCCACGGGTCGTCGTCCATGTGGTCGCAGCTGATCTGCGCAGGCGCGGCGCAGGAGCCCGGCGGAAGGTCCACCACCTCGCCAACATCGAAGATGATCGGTGGCGGCGGGATGGCCCCGTCGGTCGAGCCACCATCAGCCGCCGTCGTGGCGCCGCCCCCCCCTCCGTCCGTGGTCGGGCTCCCCGTCACCGGAGTGGGGTCGTCGCCGTCGTCCTCCGAGGGGCTGTTGGTCGTGGGCGTCTGGTCGG
>JAHZJA010000734.1 GCA_022601155.1 Deltaproteobacteria bacterium
CAAGATCACTGGGCATGCCGCTGGGTTCCTCGCCGTCTCGTCTGCTCATGCTCGTGGCGTTCGCGCTCGGGGGATGCTCGTCGCCGCCCGCGGAAGTCACCAGCGAGTCGGAGTCGACGACCGGCGGAGCGACGACCGGAGCACGCAGCACGACGACGGCGGGCTCGGCTTCCACGGGGCCCTCGTCGGTCGACACGGGTGTTGCGACGGGAGGCGGGAGTAGTTCCGGCGTCGTGGACTCGAGTGGGTCCACCAGCTCGGAGGGCACCGCCGACACGGGGCCCGCAACCAGCGGTTCGTCGTCGGGTGGTGTCTCCGAGCTTGGCTGTGCCGACGGCGTCCGCGATGCGCTGACGGACACCCAAACCTATCCGGACATCGCAGCGTGTGCGGGTGGATTTTGGGTCCCGGGGCTCCACCTCGACTTGCCCACCTGCGATCGCAACGGGGGCAACGACGGTCCGCTCGCCGACGGCATGGGTTGCTCGATCGACGATCTGTGTGCCGCGGGCTGGCACGTATGCGCGAGCCAGTCCGAGGTGGAGGCGGCCGGCGTCGTCGATTGCGACGCACTGCCGTGGGGTCAGCAGTTCTTTGCGACCGCACAGTCGGGCAACGGCAAGGACTCCTGTGCGGCCACCGGGACCAACGACGTGTTCGGCTGCGGCGATGTGGGCTACAGCGAGATCTTCTCCTGCGCGCCGCTCAACCGCAGCGCGGGCAACAACTGCGTGAACCTGCCGGGCGCTTGGGAGTGCGACGGGCATCCGTTCGACGAACTTCAGCACATCACCAAGACCGGGTCCGACTTTGGCGGGGCGCTGTGCTGTCGTGATGGGGCCTGACGACGAACCCCTCCGTCGTTCATCCGCACCGCGGTGGTTTTCGAGCAACCCCGAGAAGGCATGGGCCGAGCGATGGTTTCTGGGCTACAGCGTCGCCTGGATGCTCGCGGTGGCGTTGATCGTCGTCACCGGGTGGATCCATACCTGGGGTGACCGCAGGTACCTGCTGTTCTCGCTCGCGCTGGGAGGCGCTGCATTCTTGGGGCCGTGGCTGTGGCCAGGCCGACCCGATGCCCATCGCCCCACGTGGCAGACGTGGTGGTTCAAGTTCGGCGTGTGGGTGTTCATCCTCGTCGCCTTCGGTACGTACTTCGGCACGCACTATTTCTTCGACCTGATGGGCATGCGCTACGCGTTCCCCGTGCACTGGACGTTCGAGGCCCAGGGCCTGGGCCACTCGTCGCAGACCGTCCCCGTGTTCATGTATCCGCTGACGCAGGCGTACTTCGTGACGTACTACGTCGGGGCACCCATCGTGCTGCGACGGCTCGAAGGCAAGACCGGCCTGGGATGGCCTTGGCGGATGCTCGTGGTCATCGTGCTCGGCTACTCGATCGCGTGGATGGAGACGTTCGCGATGGCGAGCGATGCGCTGTCGGCCTACTTCTCCTACGCCGACAAGGGCCGGATGCTGCAGTGGGGCTCGTTTGGATACGCTAGCTACTTCGTGGTCGGCTTGCCGTTGGTTCGCGGCATCGACGAAGGCACCGAGCGCTGGCCGCTGTCACGGGTGGTGCTTCGGGCACTGGCGGCCTGCATGGTGATCCTGTGCCTGCTCGAGGTGTGGTCGCAGGTGGTTGGTCCGCTGTAGGACAAGTGGACCCCTGTGAGGGCAGCGCGAGCCCGCGGGTGCGGATGGCTTCGTGGTACCCATCAGTGTGATGCCGGTTCACATCGCACTGATGCGGGGGATCAATGTAGGGGGCAACCACATCCTCCCCATGAAGGACCTGCGGGCGATGTTCGAGGACGCGGGCGCGACGGCAGTGCGCACCTACATCCAAAGCGGCAATGTGATCTTCGAGGCTCCGGCTCGAGCTGCGACCGCCTTGGTACGGAATGTGACTACCCGAGTGGAGGATGAGCGCGGTTTCGGGGTGCCCGTGGTGTTGCGGAGCGCCAGCCAACTCGATGCGGTCCTCGAAGCCAATCCGTTCCCCAAAGCCGCGGCAGAGCCCAAATTCCTTCACGTAGCGTTTGCCGACCGCAAGCCGACAGCGGCCGCAGCTGCGAAGCTCGACCCCGATCGCTCGCCGCCAGATCGATTCCAGGTGCAGGGGCGCGAGATCTATCTGCACTACCCCGGCGGTGCCGCGCGCTCGAAACTGACGGTCGACTACCTCGAGCGCACCTTGGCGGTGACCGTGACCATTCGGAACTGGCGAACCACGACGAAGCTACGAGACCTCGCGGCAGGCTGAACGCGGTCGGTACGCGGGGGGGGATCCACCGTCCCGTCGTGGTACCTTCGCGGCAGGCTGGACGAGTTGTCCCGATTTCTCGGATTGCGAGAAACGGCCGGTTTCGACAGCATGAGCAGGGCCAAGGATGGCGGAACCTAGAAGAGGCAAGAAACTCATCGTCGCGACCAAGCCCTTCGAGAAGGAGGACAAGCTCCGGTCTTGGGGGGAGATCGCCGTTACGTTCTTCCTGTACGGCGTCTGCTTGGTCATCGCTGCGTCGGATGCATGGTTTGGCCTGCGCGTGGCGGCAACGCTGCTGGCGGGCGCACTACAGTTCCGATTCTTCGCGCTGTACCACGACCATGTGCACGGGGCGTTGCTGGCTCATTCCAAGGTGGCACGACGGCTGTTGTCCACGGTGGGCCTGTTCATCCTGGCGCCGCGTCCGGTGTGGAAGGAGACGCATGATTTCCACCACTGGAACAACGGCAAGATCGACTGGATGGCCATCGGCTCGTACCCGGTGCTGACGGTCAAGCAGCTGCAGGAAGCGTCGCCTGAAGATCGACGCAAGTACCTCCGCACGCGCCATCCGATCGCGATCTTCTCCGGCTACTTCACCGTGGGGATCAAGGGGATGTGCATCCAGGCGTATCAACGCAGCCCCAAGCGCCACTGGCGGGGTCCGATCGCGCTGGGGATCCACGTGTTGGGGTTCGTGGGTCTGGCGATTTGGCTCGGTCCGCTGGTTGCCACCCTCACGTGGCTGCTGCCTACGGTCATCAACCAGGGCATCGCGAGCTACCTGTTCTACGCACAACACAACTTCCCCGGCACCAAGCTGTTCATGTCGGGCGCCTGGGACTACACCGAGGCGGCGCTGGTGGGCTCTAGCTTCATCGCGATGAGCCGGCCGATGCACTGGCTGACCTGCAACATCGGTTACCACCACGTGCATCACCTCAACTCCAAGATTCCGTTCTACCGCCTCCCCGAGGCGATGGCCGGGCTCGAAGAGCTGCGCAATCCCACCAAGACATCCCTGCGACCACGCGACATGTTGGCGTGCCTGCGGCTCAAGTGCTGGGACCCGGACGCGGGCGAGATGAAGCCCGAGCCGCGGCTGCCGCGTGCGGCGTAGTCCTGCGGGCTCGGCTCGAACTGCGAAGACCCGGTGCGAGCCGTCGCTCGTCCCGGGTCTTTGACGTGGGCGACACGTCGCCGCGGGTCATGGAGCGATGTCGAGGCCGTCGTCGGTGACCTCGACGAAGCCCGTGTACCAGACCTTCGTGGTCTGGTCCTTGGCGAGGTAGACCTGCTGGGTGTTGCCGGACGTCACGGAGACGTTGGGCGTGCTACCGCTGGTCGACAGGCTCGTCTCGTCTCCACCCGAGGAGGGCTTGAAGACGATGCTCTGACTGCTGCTCTCCTTGTTGAACTGGAACACCACGGTGGTGCTGCTGCGCACGGCGATGGTGGGGGCGCTGCCCGGAGTCGTGGACAGGTCCGTCCATGAAGACGCGCCCCGCTTTTGCCATTGGACTACGTTGGAAGAGTTGTACTGGACCTTGATGATCGTATTGCTCATGGATGGGCGTCCTGGGGTTGACCGTCTGGTTCGGTGGGGGGGGAACAAGCAGCGCCACAATGCTCGAGCCAGGCATCGATCTGCGCCACGGTCTCGACGACGTTGGCCCCAGCGAACGCCGCGCGAGCTTGGTGTGCGAGGTTGGATGCTTCGCGACCGGACTCCCCGCCGCTGCGGAGGGCGCGAGCGAGTGCCCAGCGTGCGCGGGCGGCCAGCGAGGGATCGCGCTCCACCGCCGATCGGTGCTCCAACACGCGGCGGAGATCCTCGATGGCTGCAGCCGGTTCATCGTTGGCGAGCATCAGCTCCCCGCGCCCGAGCAGGGGATACGCGCGTCGCCGGTCGTCGGGGGCGACGACCATGTCCAGCATCACGAGCGCTTCGTCGTACAGTCGCCCCGCCGCATCCACGTCGCCCTTGACGACCAAGCAGTCCGCCACATTGCTGTCGAGCATGGCAAGGAGCGCCCGGTCGGGGCTCGGCATCGAGGACCAGGCTGCGCGGGCCTTTCCGTAGTGATCGATGGCGAGGTCCCACTGGCCCGCGCTGCGATGCAAGCTGGCCAAGGTGTTGGCGATCTCGCCTTTCATCTTCAGGGGGACTCGGTCGTCGATGCTGTCGTGGGCGGCCGTGGCGTGCTCGAGCGCGGTAGCCACCGAGCCCTGGAGGCGGTGGATCTGGGACAAGATGTGATGGGTGCGGATCACCGCCACGCTTCGGGCGCCGAAGAATTTCGACAGATTCGCCAGCGAGGCATCGAGATGGACGAGGGCCTCGTCGAACTGGCCCTGCACGTAGTGGAGGTGTCCCAGCTTGTACTGCACCCGGGCGCGATACGGCTGTCGGCCGGAGCGTTCCGCCAGCGTACCCGCCCGCTCGAAGGTCGCCCGCGCGTCGTCGAATTCGCGGCGGCGTCGCTGCACATTGCCCAGGAGCAACAACGCGGTGAGCTGTTCGTCGATCGCGGGCGGTTGCAGGGCGTCGTAGGCCTGCGCCGCCTTGTTGCCCCACTCGAGGGCGTCGTCGAGGCGGCGGGGACGGGTATAGAACGCGGCGATGGCCTCGAGCGACCATCGCTGGGCGCGGCGCCGCGGCTGATCGTCGAGGCGGCTGAGCTTGCCACGGCTGACGGTCTGCCATGCATCCAACGCCGCCGGATCGTCGCCTTCGTGGGCCGCGATGATGAGCTCGCGGAGCAGGTCGATCGTGCGCGACTCGTCGTCGAGCCGCTCGGACAGCTCGAGACCACGAGACAGGTCCTCGCGTGCCTCCGCGAGCCGTCGTGCTCTTCGGAACAGGTGCCCGCGGTTCTGCAGCGCCTCCAGCAGCAGCACGGGTGCATCCGGCAGGGCCTCGGCGGCCGCGACCGCGCGGCTGGCCGCCTCCTCACCGTGGTCCTCGTGACCGGTGGCCCCGGACGCCCACGAGCGGGCGATGAGGTCCCGGATCTGCGCGGCTTCGTCGGCCAGCGTGGTGGGAACGGGGGCGGGCCCGCGCAACAGGGCCTCGACGTCCTCGCATGGCTGCAGCGACGGCAGGCTGCCCACCGTGCTCGCCGCATGGGCGGCGGTGCGGTCATCCAGCTCGGCCAGCCTCTCGGTGGCCGCACGAACATGGGTGGCTCGGTCGTCGAGGCACGCCATGCGTCGCGCCAGCGCCTGCTCGCCTGCCTCCCGCCGCACCCAGGTGGCCTCGCAGGCGTCGGCGCGAGCCTCGATCCATGCCTCGGCGTAGGCATCGAGCCCCGACTCGACTTGGGCACGGGCGTGGTCGATTCCCTCGATGTCCGCAGCTCCGAGCGCAGCCCCGACGGCATCGCGATCGGCCGCCGACCACCCTGGCAGGGAGGCCTCGCGCAGCCCGTCGCACGGCTGCTCGCCCGCAAACACGCCGCCGAACGACAGGACCCCTCCCAGTGCCACCAACGCAACTGCACCCATGGCCCCGCTCCGCACGCGGCGACGTCGGGTTAGCCGCCGCTCGAGCGCATCGAGCAGTGCGCTCATGCTCGGGTAGCGATCGTGGGAGGCCACCGAGAGCCCCCGACGGAGGATGTCCTGCAGCCACCGAGGGACGGGGGGCAGGCCGGCGCGGAGCGGCGCGGCGGCGGGTCGCTGGGACTGAATCGCGTACAAGATGGCTATCGCCGTGCTGCCGCCAAAGGGGCGGCGCCCGTACAGCGCTTCGTACAGGGCCACACAAAACGCGAACTGATCGCTGCTGGGCTCCGCCGGCTTGCCCATCAGCTGCTCGGGCGCCATGTAGGCCAGCGTGCCGAGCATGGTCCCCGTGCGGGTGAGCACCTGCTCGAGCATCCGCTGCGACCGCGAGGCGGTCATGCTGTCTTCGGCGGTGACGATGCTCGGCTCTTCGTCGTGGGTCAGGTCGGCGTCGATCGGCGGGGGCTCGGGTTCGGCTTGCACGCCACGGGCGAGTCCGAAGTCCAAGACCTTGACCACCCCATCCTCATCGAGAATGCAGTTGGCGGGCTTGAAGTCGCGGTGGATCAGGCCCACCGCGTGCGCTGCGGCCAGCCCACGACCGGCTTGCCGATACACGTCCAGGGCTTCCGGCCATGGCCGAGGCTCGCGCTGCCAGCGATGAAGCGGCTCGCCGTGCACCAGCTCCATGGCCATGCACAGGCGGTCGTCGATCTCGCCGACATCGTAGACCCGCACGACATTCGGATCTGCAAGCCGAGCGAGGGCCTGGGCCTCACGCAGCAGTCGCTGCTCGTGCCGACCCCCTCTGCCCTCGTGCAGGACCTTGAGGGCGACGTCGCGACCGAGCGTCTCGTCATGGGCGCGGAGCACCTTGCCCATACCGCCCTGGCCCAGGGTCCCGTGGATCAGATACCGACCAATACGAAGCTCGGCGGGTGGGCGCCCGAACAGCCGTGCGTGAACCACATCCCGCTGCAAGCGCATGCGGAGGGCAGGTCTGTCGGGAGCCCGATCGATGCCGTCGTCGAGCATCGTGTCTCCCGTGCCAGACGGGGGATCGTCGACCACGGCGCCGACTTTATCAGGATCGGCTGCCAGGCCCCGTGCGTGGGGGATCGGCTCCGTGGTTCGGCGGCCCTCGGAGGGCTCCGATGTCGCGGGCGGGCGCATCCGAATGGGTAGTGCGCTTCGTGTCCGAGGTGTTCGAAAGCTCCGCTGTTTTGTAGGCGAACGGTGCTCACGGTTCGGCAGACGAGCTGCCGCTCGCCAGGCTCATGGATGCCCGGATACGCGAGATCCATGCCCCGAGTTCGCTGACGGTGCTGTCACGGATTTGTGAGCGGGCGGGGAGCTGCGCGATTGCGCGCTCGAGTGCTTCACGGCCCCGCGACAGCCTCGAGCGCACGGTGGGTGCCGGAATTCCGAGCGCCGCCCCGATCTCCACCGAGCTCATCTCCTCCCAGTAGCGCATCTCCAGCACCACCTGGAAGTCCATCGGGATCCGCCGCAGGGCATCGAGCACCAGCTGCTCCTGCTCGACCGCCCCCACCAGCGTACTGGGGCCGGGCGAGATGTCGTGGACCGAGATCGAGCCGAGGTCGTCGATCCGGGCATGGGCCCGCTTGCGGCGGAAGTGCCCCTTGAGCACGTTGAACGCAACGCTGAACAGATAGGCGCGGAAGCTCGTGTCGTCGCGGAGACGATCGCGGCCGCGGACGCAGGCCTCGAACGTTTCCTGAATCATGTCGTCGTGGTCGGACCCGACCTTGTTGGTGAAGAACCTCGAGATCGGCTCGAAGTAGCGGCTGAAGAGCTCTTCTCCGGCGCGGTGGTTGCCCTCCCGCCATGCGACGAGCAGCTCGGCGTCGCGGGCCACGCCGAACGGTATCACCGGACCTACGGGTAGGAGCCACGGATACCGTCGGCGGCCGCAGACCGGAGCGGAAGTTCAGCTCCGGTAGTAGTCCTCGAATTCACGCGGGGTCAGGGCCAGCAACGCCGGAATGACCAGGTCTTCTTCGTGGCGAAGATGCTCGCGGAGCACGCCATCGTGGCGCTCGAGTGCGATCCGGAGCACATCGGGGGAGTCGCCCTCGCCACGGCCTCGGTCGAAGGCCGCCCGAACCTCGCCGTCACACGCGTGCAACCGCTGGTGCCCGGCCTCCGCCTCGGCGAAGGACAGGCCCCATCTCCGCGTGAGAAAGGGGTACAGCTTGTACTCTTCGTAGGCCTCGTGGCTACGCATCGCCGCGATCCACTGGGCATACAGCCGACCGATCCACGCCTGGGTGGCGGCCTGCCCCGCGTTGTCGACGAGCATCGTGCTGATGCGACGGAAGTTCTCGTGCGAGCCGAGCAACAACGTCTGCGTGGCGAAATGAGGGTGGCGACGCCACTGCTCCCGGGGGAGCGACAGCGGCCGGGGTGAGGTGGGAACGGGTCCATCCATGGGCATGACGGGAGCCAACATGGGCGTGATCACGCCCAGGAGAAGAGCCCGGTCGAGCAAACCACCGTTGCTCGTTGCGCACCAATCGGCGGCGGCGGGTCTCAGCGCTTCGGTGCAGTCAGGTCCGCGAAGTCCAGGCCGCAGGAGGTACGACAGCCGGCCGGGGGTCGCTGCGACAGAGCCACGGTGCCGGCGACGTCGTGGGGACCATCGCTGTCGACGAGCATCGCGCTCGGTCGATCATCGTCTCCCCAGCGCTCGATGAGGATGGTCTCGCTGTCGAGCCGACGCAGGCGGAAGTGGCTGTTGGACTCCTTACCCGAGCGTTCTCCCATCAGCCCTCCCTCGGAGTCGAGCACGGCGACGTGCCATTGCTTGCCGCACTCGCCCATCGTGCTCATCAGCACTTGGTAGCCGTTGTCGAGCGAGCACGAGTGCCACTGGTCGGCGATGATCTTGGTGCGTCGCGGAAGGTGGGGGCGGAGCGCGTCCAGTTGTTCGATGCGCGCCGCTCCACAGCTGGCCGGGGGATTGGTCGGCGCCGTAGCGTCGGCGCGAAGCAGTGGATCGGGCTCGAACTTCCAGGAGCGGAGCAGCTCATGAGGTGTGCGGCGGTCCAGGCGGTTCGACGTGCGGTGCTCGTAGCGGTCGTGATCGATGACGACCGCCTGCACCGAGCCCTCCTGGCCGTCGATCTGGGCGACAGCGAATCCCAGGCCATCGGCGTGCCGAAAGATCTGCCGGCCAAATCCGCCCATGTCGCCCATGGGCATCACGACGCGGGTCTTGGTGTCGAGCAGGTCGTACGCGGCTTGGTGGTCGTCGCAGGTGGTCCACAACAACCGCTCGACGAGCATCAGTCGGTCACCGCGTTGGCCAAACAGCGCGCTGCCCTCGATGACCCGCCGTAGCCGGGCGTCGACGTCCACTTCCTCGACGAAACCGGTGCTTGCGGTGTGGGTTCTCGAGCGTCGGCTCCACACGGGTTCGCGAAGGCTGACGACCCGGCGATCGGGCTGGAGCTCGAGCGGAGCACGAGGGCTACCGCGACGGCCATAGACCTCCAGCTCGGCGATGTGCACTGCGCCTTCGCCGTGAGTCTCGATGATCTCCACGCTGAGGTTGCGGGTGGTGATGGGTTCGCCCAGCGCCAAGTGCCACGGCCCGTCCTCGTTGGGCACGGTGGCCTCGGCCCAGCCCGGACCGGTGTGCACCCGGATTCGTCGGGGGCGGGCGTACTTGGGATCCTCGGCGGGCGAGCGCAGCTGAAGCCGGAGCACCTCGACGTCGGCTTCGTTGGGAAAGTGGATCCCGATGGCACAGGTCTGATCGGGCGCCAGCGTACAGCTCCACGAGCTGCGCAGGTCGTCGTCGCGGACGATCCGCGGCGGGCCGTGCCCGGTGTCCGACCACTCGGGCACCTCCACCGCCCCCGCGAGCGCGTAGAGACTGGAGAGCTTGGACAGGTCGAAGCCCATGTGCTCGGTGCTCTTGCCCGGAAAGCGGAGCTTGCGGGTTGCCTGCACCAGCGGCTCGGGCGGGGCTCCACCGTCGTCGTCGGCCGCCGCGGCTTTCGTCTCGGGTTGAGGCGCCTTGTCCTTGTTCTCCTCGGGTTTGGGGTCGTCGCCGTCCAGCCCCAACAGGCTCTGAATCTTGGCGCAACCGGGCAGCAACAGAGAGCTCGCGAGGAGCAGGCGGCGACCGAGGGCAGGCATGAGAGGCGGTCGGGAGCGATCCCCCGTGGGAGAATGGGTAACACGGCCGGCATCCCCGAGCATCCGGGGCGCGTGACGCATGGCCCACGAACGGACGGGCACCACCACCGATCCGGCGCTCACGACGAAATGCGGCCCACCGTCGGCCCCCGTACGCCGACAGGAAACTGGGGCTGTCGCCGCGCATGTACTGGTCTCACGTCTTCATGGCTCCCGCACATGCCACTGGTCGGTTGGGCATCGGGCTCGGCCTCGCCGCGCTCGCGACGAGCGCCTGCGTGTCGCGAGTCATCCAGGAGCAGTACTGCGGTGATGGCGTGCTGTCCCGCGGCGAGATTTGCCTGGGCTTGGGCAATCGTTCCGAGCTGAACATCGAAGGCCTCGAAGGTCAGGTCCTTCGCGTCGCCGACTTCGACGGAGACACCCACCTCGACGTCTTGGTGATGGGGCTCGACCCCGCCGAGGTCGTCGTGACGAGGCTGTGGCGGGGCCGGGGTGATGGCTCGTTCGAAGAGCCCATCGACCCCGGGTTGTCGGGTTGCCGTGCCTATGCGGTCCCCGGTGACGCCGATGGAGACGAGGTGCGGGACGTGCTCGTGGACGAGTGTGGACCGTCGATCTCCGTGGTGCTGGGTCGCACCACGGGTGTGTTCGAACCGCCTGTCTCGGTGCCGATGGGCCTCGAGACTCGCAGCGCGGGCTTGGTGGACCTCGACGACGACGGGCAGCGCGAGATCGTGATGCTGGGGGCCGATCCGGACGGGCGCTACGGTATCGCCCTGGCCGAGCGCGATGCTCAGGGAGTCTTTGGTGCGCCCTCGTCCAGCATCCTCGGCAACGCTGCGGATGGCTTCGACCCCACGGGGATGGGGCTGCTCGACCTCGACGATGACGCGGTCATCGATGCCGTCCTGGTCGACTCGGGGCAGGTGGGTTCTCTTCGACTTGCGCGGGGCGAGCCGGGACTCGGCTTTGCACCGCCCGTCGCGATTGGTCCTCCGGGGTTGGTTGCCAACACGATGATCACCCGCGACCTCGACGAAGATGGGCTGGTCGATGTACTCGCGTTCAACTTCGACGAGGAATCGCTGATCTTCCTGCGCTCGGTCGACGGTGACCTGGTCGAGACCCGTCGGACCATCGTGCCTGCACTGCGCACGGGCCCCGCGGGTGGTGGCGATATCGATGCGGACGGCCACCTCGACCTGCTGCTGTTCGAGCCGGGGACGAGCGAGCTGCAGGCGTGGTTCGGCGTGGGTGACGGCACCTTCGACGGACCGCTGCCGGTGCAGCTCGGGGTCGACATCGGTCAGATTGCGCTGGCCGACATCGACGAAGACGGGGCGCTGGACATCGTGGCCGGGACGTTCGAGGCCGGCACGGTGCAGGTGCTGCTGTCCGATCCCTGAGCGGGCTGCTGCCCTCGAATCCTAGGAACAACGGCCGCGGACGAACGTCCGTCGCCGATATTCAGTGCGTCGGGTCGGGGGCGATCGAGATCACAGCCACCCCAAAACGGCGGCACAACGGCGGAATCGATTGACCCGTGGAGGCGCTCCACCTCCACGTCCTTGATGTGAGGCAGCCAGCCCACGCCACACCGAAACGTCTTTCGAGCTTCGAGGAAATGAACGCCATGTATCGCTCCACCCGTCTTGCCCTTGTCTCCATCCTCGCCCTTGGTGGTGTCGCCACCGGTTGCGACGCCGGATCGCTCGCCAATCTGTCGGACTCGGGTGAGGCCCGTCGCGGCATGGAGGCGCTGATGGGAGCACTCGGATCCAGCAACCCTACGGGGTCTCTTCGCCGCGGGGATGCCCCGGATGTTCCGGATCTTCCGGACGTTCCGGACGGTCCCGACGCGCCGGAGACTCCGGAGCTGGAGGACGTGGACAACAGCCACGAGACGGAGGTGGATTCGAGCGTGGCCTGCCCGGGCGGCGGTGGCATGGACATTACCGGTCGTATCGTGATTGACACCGAGATCAACCTCGAGGATCCGGAGAACGCAGGCGGTGGCGCCAGCACGGAGTTCTCGCTCACCATCGCGTTCGACGGTTGTGAGATCGACGGCGTCCAGCTCGATGGGTCGTTGACCTGGGAGCAGATCCTCGACGTGGAGTCGCAGGGCGGTGACATCGAGATCGACTACGCGTGGTCGTATCAGGGGCGGGTCGATTTCTCTGGCGAGGTCGAAGGGTCTTGCGAGATCGACATGTCGGCCACGGCCACCGAGGACGACTACGAGGATCTCGGTGCGCATGACTACGACGGAACGATGTGTGGATTTGCGGCGGAGGAGGTCGCCGAAGACGCGGATTTGTAGCGACGACGACTCGTCCCGGGCGATGCGAGGCAGCATGGGGTTGCGGCCCCGTGTCGCCCGGGGGCATCGTCGATATGTCGACCGGCGCCGTGCCGTTGTGAAGATGACAGGGCACACCACGCCCCCGCCGAGCGACCAACCCCGCGCGGTGGCACTAACGAAGGAATCTTCACATGCG
>JAHZJA010000735.1 GCA_022601155.1 Deltaproteobacteria bacterium
ACGTACATCGCTGCGCTCTACGGCGGCCTGGGTCGAGGGGTCGCCGTGGCCTTGGCGGCGGTGTGGGCGGTCGTGGCGTTGTTGCTGTTGCCGCTGTCGATCTGGGGCCTGGCCGTGACCGGTGGCTTGCGCTGGGGCCGACGCGAGCAGGGCACCACCGCCATTGCGGTACTCCTCGCCGCGGGAGGGCTGTGGCATGCGGGAGCGTCGGCGGAGGCCGAGGCCGCGCTGGGCCCGGCCGCACCCCAGGGCGATGCGTTGGCCGATGCGATCGCGGCTGCGCTGCCCGCCGCGGGGGATCTTCCCAAGCCGCCATCCGACGCACCTTCGCTGCTGGTGCGGCAGGCGGTGGAATGCGCCGAGCCCCCCGGTTCTGGGGCAGTGACGGTGGTCGCGACGTCTCTGGTCGAGGTCGCGGCGACGCGAGCCGAAGCCCGTAGCCGCTGTGTGCAAGGGGACTCCTTGGAGGCCGTGCTCGCGGAGCTGGGCCAGCAGCTGGCCGCCGAAGCTCGATCGGGGCCGATCAAGATCGATGTCGTGACCGGAACGCAAGACCTCGAGGCGGTGGTACCGGTCGTCGACGCGATGCTGCTGCGCCCCGGGCTCGACGGGGTGTGCGAGGGCAACCGCTGCCTGATGCCCTGGCAGATGCTGGCGCTCGATCAGTTCAACAACTACACGCCGATTCCCGTGATTCCCGACCTGCGGTTCGGCGTGGATCCGCCTGCGGTGCGCAAGGCTCTGGTGTGGCCGGATCGACCCGACCGATTCGACCCCAGGGTGGAGGGCTTGCGGCGGCTCGACGTCGCCAGCTTCCTTCGCGACGCCGACGGTCAGCTGCATCGGCTGCGCCGGCTTCGCGCACCCACGCCACCGATGGACGCCACCGCACTGCAAGGCGCGGTCGATGCCGCTGAGGCGTACATCCTGTCGGCGCAGGGCCCGGACGGGCGCTTCGAATACAAGGCCAACCCCTTCACGGGGCACGTGACGTACCAAGGCTTCGCGCTGGCAAGGCAGGCCGGCACGACGCTGGTGATCTGCGAGCTGGCCCGTGACGACGCCCGTGCCAACGTCGTGGCCCGCGATGCCCTGGCGATGCTGGTGAGCACGATGCGTGCCCACGAGGACCTCGGCATGCTGATTCCCGCGCACGACAAGGAGCCGGTGCGGGTCGGGTTTGGTGCCACCGCGCTGTCGACCATCGCATTGCTCTCGTGTCGTGAGCGGGTGGGCGACGAGTTCGACGAGGCCATCGGTCGGATGTCGCGGTTCCTGCTGAGGATGCAGCGCGAGGACGGCGGCTTTCATCCCGAGTTCGATCTGAGCACCGGAGAGCCCGTGCCGGGCCCCGATCCTCTCTATGCAGTGGGTCAGGCGGTCTTCGCCCTCACCTTGCTGGAGCGACTGGTGCTCGAGCAGGATCTGCCGAGCCTGCCCGATGCGGCCGTGACCCACGCCGCGGTGGAGTCGGCGATGCGCTACACCGCCGAGGACTACTGGAACAACTTCGCATCCGACTTCTTCTGGATGGAGGAGAATTGGCACTGTCTCGCGGCCCGAGCGTCGCTGGGACACCATCGGCACGAGGGCTACGAGCAGTTTTGCCTGGACTACGTGCACTACAAGACGCGGCTCATTCTCGACGAGGACGACAGGGTCTCGACCGATCTGGTGGGTGGCTACGGCTTCGGCAACGTCTTGCTCCCGCACAACACGGGCTCCTCGGGCTTCGGCGAGGCGATGTCGGCCGCGCTGGCGATCAAGACGGTGCGTGGTGATGACATCACCGCCGATGCGGCCGTCATGCGGCGCGCGCTGCAGTTCCTGGTGCACCATCAGTGGGACGCCGTGGGGTGCTTCGCGTGTGCGACCGAGCCGCACTCGATGCTCGGCGCCTTCTCTGAGCACATGGGCTCGCCCGAGGTTCGCATCGACTTCGTCCAGCACGCGATGGCGGGCATGGGCCACGGCGGGCGCATCTTGGGCTTGGTGGAGGGCTCATCGATCCCCACCCCGGTGGCGCTGCGGTGAGTGAGCCGATGAGCGTGCCCGGGCGGGTGTTCGCCGCGGTGTTCAGCGTGGGATTGTTGGTCGCGATGTTCGTGCCGATCCTCCGCGACCCGCCCCGCGATGGATTCCCGCTGTCGAACTATCCGATGTTCTCCGAGGGCAAGAAGAAGGCACGCGCGGAGATCGGCCACGTGGTGGGCTTCTCTCGTGAAGGACGCCATCGGCCGCTGTCGCCGGACATCCTGGGCACCGAGGAGGTCATGCAGGCACACCAGACCGTGCGGGTGGCGATCCGCAAGGGCGCCACCGCGGCGCTGTGCCGTGACACGGCCGACCGGGTCGCGGAGTCGTCCGACCATGGTGATCTGGAGCGCCTCGAGGTCCGAACCGACGTCTACGACGCCATCGAGTACTTCGCAGGTGACAAGTCGCCACGCTCGACCCGGGTGCACGCGAGCTGCTCGGTGCCGGAGGCCCCTTGATCGGACGACTCGAACGCTGGTGGCACGCTCCTGCCCCCGCCCGTCGCCTGGCGATGCTGCGGCTGCTGGTGGGCGGGTATGCGGTGGCGTATCTGCTGGTGCGGTTCGCCCACATCATCTCGGTGAGCGGGATGTCGGCGACGCAGTGGAGGCCCGTGGGTCCCGTGGTGGTCTTGGCCGCTCCGCTGCCCGCAGCCTTGGTGGTGATCAGTGCGGTGGCGGCGGTACTGCTGGGTGTGGCCTTCGTGGCGGGCTGGCGTTTCCGCGTGACGGGCCCGGTCTTCGCCGTACTGCTGCTTTGGGTGCTGAGCTACCGCAACTCCTGGAGCATGGTGTTCCACACCGAGAACCTGCTCGTGCTCCACGTGTTGGTGCTGGCGGTGGCGCCGAGCGCCGATGCCTTGTCGTTGGACGCGCGTCGCCGCGGGGTCGTCCTCGACGACACCCCGCACGCGCGCTACGGCTGGGCGATTCGGTTGATGGGGGCGGTGACGGTCACCACGTACTTCATCGCGGGATGGTCCAAGCTCCACAACGCGGGCTGGGAATGGGTGACCAGCGACACCCTGCGCGTGTACGTGGCCTACGACAACCTGCGCAAGGTCGAGCTCGGCGCGGGGTACTCGTGGTTGGGCACCACGTTGGCGCAGTATGGATGGTTGTTCCCGCCCATGGCTGCAGTGTCGCTGGGGGTAGAGCTGGGTGCACCGCTGGCACTGCTACACCGACGGATCGCGGCGGTGTGGTCGGCCTTGTCGTGGTCGTTTCACGTGGGGGTGCTGGTGCTGATGGCGATCATGTTCCACTACCCGGTCAGCGGGGTGGCCTACGTGTCGTTCTTCCGGGTGGAGCGACTGCATGATCGCTGGCTTCGGTGGCGGCAACCAAGGCCGGCCGCGCCCACGTGAACGACGAGGAGCAGGCGGCGAGGACCTGACGAACCCGACCGTGCGCAGTGGCGCTGGTGGTCTCGAGGTGGCCCTCGGCTCGGAACGGGGGCAGCCCGCGTCGTGACAGGAGGAGGTCGTACTGAGCTCGCAGCGGGGGCACCATCAACTCCCAGCGCTCGAGGCCACGCACGACCCGGGGAGATGGCAGCGCGGGAGCCGACGAGCCGGGAAGTGCGCGCGGGGGAGAGGTTCCGCGGCGCACGAGGCCGACCATCGTGGCACGCCACGCAGCAACCGCCGGGATCAGCAGCGCCAGCTGGCCCCACGCCGGGAGCGCGCCGCCACCGAGCATCACGGCCGCGAGGGAGACGGTGCCCAGCCCGCACCCCGCGACAGCCCAGCCCACCACGCGGCCTTCCCGGCCCTCGGTGTTCATCGCGGTGGGGTCGCGCTGCCCAGCCGATGCGACCAGCCGAATCTCCATGGTGGGTCGCTCGTCGCGGCGGGACCCCGCTCGAACGAAGCGCTGCACGCCCAGCTCCGCAGAGAACGGACCTCGGGTGATCCTCCAGAGCATGCCGTCGAGCGGACCGCCGAGGCGGGTGGTGTGGGCCTCGTAGCCACACGAAGGGGGGTAATGCTGGTGCAGGAGATCGCCGACGAGGTCGACCACCTCATCGAATGCACGCTGTCCTGCGGCGTCGCGGCCCACGGCGAGCGACCACGACAACCGACTGCGATCCGAACCTTCCACCCTTCATTAGCGTAGCCGACATGATGCAGGCGTCCATGGTGCAGCGCGTCGCTATTGGCGTACGCAGGGGCATCAGCGCCACTTCGCCCGCCGTTGTCGTGTGATACGGGCAACCGGCTATACTGCGCGCGCACCCCCGCCCCGTCGTCGGTGATCGTGCCCGACTCCATCGAGCATCCCGAGACCCCGCCCCGCCGCGCGCTGGGCCGCCTGATTTCCGCCGCAGTCGACCTGCTGTGCATCGTCGATCGCCATGGGTTCCTGCGGTGGGTCAACCCGGCGTGGAAGCGCTTGCTCGGCTGGTCGACGGCCGAGCTCAAAGAGCGGCCGCTGATGTCGTTCATCCATCCTGCCGATGCGGCACAGACCGCGGTGGTGTTCGAAGCCCTGCGGGAGACCGAGGACGACGCCCGCTTCGTCAACCGCATCTGCTGCCAGGACGGGAGCTATCGCTGGCTGCAGTGGAGCGGGGTCTCCATCCGACACGGCGCAATCTACGGAACGGCGCGTGACATCACCGAGGAGAAGCTCGCCGCCCGCGAGGCGGAGGAGCGCACGCGGATGTTGCTCATGGCCGAGGAGGTCGCGGGCGTCGGCCACTGGCGCATCGACCTCACGCGCGACTCACTCACCTGGTCGCGCGAGATGTACCGGATTCACGGGCTCGATCCCGCCAAGTTCATGCCGACGGTGGAGAGCACCGTGGTGGCGTATCACCCGGAGGACCGAGGTTTGGTTGCTGACCACATCCGCGACGCGGTCTTGCTGCGCCGCGACTTCGAGTTCGAGCTTCGCATCGTGCGACCCGATGGCTCGGTCCGCGATGTGCTCAGCCGGGGCAAGTGCGAGGCATCCGACGACGGTCGGCCGCTGGCGGTGTTCGGGGTGTTCCAGGACGTCACCGAGCGCAAGCGGCTGCAGGAGCGGGTGGCGCAGTCGGAGCGGATGGCCACGGTGGGCACGCTGGCGGCAGGGGTCGCCCACGAGATCAACAACCCGCTGACGTGGGTCATCGCCAACCTCGATGCCCTGGCTCGGATCCACGACGACACGCGCCAGGGACGGCTCGACGATCCAGAGCAGCTGGCCAAGATGATCGAAGAGGCCCAGGAGGGTGCCGATCAGGTCAAGCGCATCGTTCGCGACCTGCTCACCTACTCGCGCTCGCGGTCGGAGTGCCTCGAAGCGGTCGATGTGGAGCAGGCCCTCGATATCGCGGTCAACATCGCCACCAATCAGATCAAGTATCGGGCCCATCTGGTGCGGGACTATGGCCATGTGCCCGCCGTGGTCGCCGACCAGTCGCGGCTGACCCAGGTGTTCGTCAACCTGCTCATCAACGCGGCTCAGGCAATTCCCGAGCGTCGCCGCCGCGAGGGCGTCATCGAGCTGCGGACGCGCGTGGTGCCCGACGGACGGGTGTGCGTGGAGGTCGTCGACAACGGCCTCGGGATCCCCGATGCGGTCCAGGCGCGTGTCTTCGATCCGTTCTATACGACCAAGCCGGTCGGGGTGGGCACCGGGCTGGGGCTGTCGATCTCGAGCAACATCATCAGCTCCTTTCACGGAGAGATTCGGATCGACAGCGAAGAAGGGGAGGGCACCCGGGTGGGTGTGTTGCTCCCGGTCACGCCCGAGGCGGGTATTCGCGAGCCCGAGGGCGACTTGGATCTCGAACGTCCTCGCGTGCTGGTGATGGATCGCGACGAACGACTGGGGCGGTCATTGTTCCGCATGCTCCCCACCGCGGAGTACGACGTGGTGTCGCTCCGCAACGGCCGAGATGCCTTGTCGCTCATCAGCGGTGGGGACTCGGTCTCCATGATCGTGTGCGACATGGAGCTGGCCGACATGAGCGGGCTCGACTTTCTCCAGAGGATTCGACAGGTGGCGCCGAACCTCTCCGAGCGGGTGGCCTTCGTCGTCCACCACGAGCCCGATCACATCCGCGCCGACCTGGACAAGCGTGGACTGCCTTGGATCGAGCGGCCGCTGCAGCCATCGATGATTCGCGACCTGGTCGAGCGCTTGGTCCACTGACGGGGGTGGCCACGCGAACGCCGCGCTCGGAAAAGCGGGTTTAGCGGGTCGCTGGACGCAATTTGGAGACGACGACGAAAAAACACCCTCGTTCGTGATCCGTTTGGATGCGTGGCGACTCTATCGATTTGCGTATCGAGGGGGGAATCACTGGGCATCGTGCAACCCCTGAACGCGAGGGAGCTTCTCGCTCGGCGTCGCGCCGTTCTTGGACGGGCGGCGCGGCGTCGACGTGAACCACACCCCAAGGCGCCAAAACAGCAGCAGTCCCACCAGGTCGGCCAACAGGTCACCGAGGTCGGCGCTTCGATGAGGCGAGGTGGCCTGGACCAGCTCCTCGAGTGCGGCGACGCCCAGCGGCAGCACCACCGCGAGCGGGAGGCGTTCCCCCCACACCGCGCGACCCCGCGTCTGGAGATGGACACCCAGCGCGACGAACCCGAATGCCAACAAGTGCAGGACCTTGTCGGTGCCTGGCACTTGCAGCCACCAGGCATGGCCGTCGCTGAACACGCCCGTGTACGCGACCAGGCTCACGGCCATCACGAGGCCGATCTGGGGCCACAGCACGCACCGCCATCGCCACGGACCATCGCGCTCGGCCAACAGCCACGCGCGCGCACCCAGCCCCAGGCCCACACCCACGAACACGCCGCCGAGCGCATCGGTCGGATGGTGATGCCCCACGTGCACGCGGGAGATGGCCACCAGCAGTGCCGCAGGGAGCAAGGCGAGCGCCATACGACGGTGGGTGGCGCTCGCGACCACGACCGCGATCATCACCAACACCACGTGCCCGCTCGGAAATGACGGCAGCGGGGGTGAGGGCAGCAGCGCGTCCGTGATGACCGGCCGCGGTCGGTTGGTGAGCAGCTGGAGGGTCAGCGTGACCACCAAGCCCACGACCATGGTGACGACGGCGACCCGCGCCGACTGGGGCGCACGTCGTCGCAGCCACCACGGCGTGCCGACGGCCAGTGCGACGAGGCCGGCTGTCGTTGCGACGACCATGAGCCAGTCCAGGGCGGGCCAAGAGCCTCGCGCGGGCCAGTGTTCGAACCACCACGAATCCAACGGCATCGATGAGCAGACGCGCGACCGACCGGGGTCGTTGCCGTGGCCTGGGACCGCCGGTCGCGAGGTCGTGGTCAGCGGTCGGGGGCGGGCCGCGGTCGGTCTCGGGCCGTGAGCAGGCAACGGCGCCTCGTCGGGTGCACTTTTGTATTGCGCCGCAGCCTCGCGGCGTCATACTGGGCAACCGCGAGGGATGCTGGCTGCTGACCTCGCTCGCAGAACCCGCGTGCCGCCCCTGTTGGGCGACTGTCGAGCACGCGTTCGAACTTCGTTCGTCACCTCTTCGAGCGTGGCGACGCCCCGGCGGATGGTCGGCTGGCGTCGCCGGGAGCAGTCATCATGTCCACCCGTCTGTCTCGGGTCTTCGCGGCGTTGCGTCGCGAGGGCCTCGATCTTCATCGCACCGACCACGGCTACCGGATTCGCAAGACCGGTCGCGACGACATCCCTGCCGCCGAGCTGCTGCTGCCCCCGGACTTCGCGCTGGAGGCCAAGGCACTACAGCAGCTGATGGCCTTCGCCGGGGCTCATCATCCGGCCGGGGGCCGCGTGTGCCAGGTCTGCGCCACGCCGGATTTTCATGCGGGTCATCGGGTGCCCGTGGGCGCGGTGGTGGCCACCACGCCCGATCTGGTGGTCCCGCAAGCCATCGGCACCGACATCAACTGCGGCATGCGGCTGCACGTCACCGATCTCACCGTCGACCGCTTCGCCGAGGGCAAGGACGAGCTCGTACGGCACCTGCGCGGCGATCTCTTGCTGGGCACCCGCGATCTGCCCATGACCCCGCAGGCCATGAACGCGATGTTCTGCGATGGGAGCTTTGGATGGCTGGAGTCGGTGGCGCAGCGTCGCGGTGGTGCGTTGGTGCGTACCGCCATCGACCAGCTGTGGAGCGAGCTGTCTCGGGTGTACGAGACGGGCAGCTTCATGGGCGACGCGCGTCATGTGCCCGCGTCTTTGGTCGATGGCGGGCGCCCCTGGCTGCGCGACCCCAACCTGGCCACGCTCGGCGGCGGCAATCACTTCATGGAGCTCCAGGTCGTCGAGGAGATCCTCGATGCTCGGCTCGCGTTCGAGTGGGGCGTGCGCCCCGGACAGGTTGCTTTCATGATCCACACCGGCTCGCGCGGGGTGGGGCGGCACGTGGGCAACACCTGGATCGATCGTGCACGGCACCGCTGGCCCGCTGGGGTGCGGCACCCCGAGGCCGGGATCTTTGCGCTGCACGGCGAGGATGCGGCGGAGTATCTCGAGGCCGTCCACACCGCGGCGAACTACGCATTCGTCAATCGCCTGTTGCTGGCCGAGCTGGTCCGCCTGCGCCTACGGGAGGTCTACCGCCCGGATCTCGAGGCGCCGTTGGTGTTCGACGTTCCGCACAACATCGTGCTGCGCGAGGGCGACCGCTTCGTCCATCGCAAGGGAGCCACCCCCGCGCACCAAGGCCAGCCCGTGTTGATTCCCGGCTCGATGGGGCATCCCTCCTACCTCGCTTCGGGCTGCGGGAACCCTCGCTCGCTGTCGTCGGCGTCGCACGGGGCAGGGCGCGCGCTCAGTCGGTTCGAGGTGGGACGCCGTGGTCCCACCGATCTGGGCCTGGATGGAGTGGAGTGCATCACCCTGAAGGCCGAGCGCCTCATCGAGGAGGCTCCGGCTGCCTACAAGCCCATCACTCCGGTCGTCGACATCCAGGTGCAAGCCGGGGTGGTCTCCAAGGTGGCCAAGCTGCGGCCGTTGCTGACGTTCAAGGGGTGACGTGCTCTTGTCGTTCCCGCGGTGCCGCGTTCACCCGCGAGCGATCGATTGGGTCGTGGTCGGTACTCGTGGGGTATGTCCCCCCGCGCTTGCAGGCCGCGCACCACCCTGGGTACGTCGCTCATGATCGCGATGACGATCGCAACGCCCGGCTGCGGCGAGCGGGCCGAGGCGGGCTCACCCGAGGGCCCTCAGCCCAGGGGCTGCGGGGTCGCGCCGACCAGCCTGCAGGGGTAATTCGTGGAGTGGTGGGCAGGGGAAGGGCAGTGGGGGGCGGGGCTGCCCGACGTGGTGATGCCCGGGGGTGAGTCCGTTTCCCTGCAATCGCACGAGCAGGAGGCGACCGATCGGGTCGTGCGGTGGAGCGGACCGAGAACCCGGTCGAGATCGTGACGGTTGGGACCAACGGCTTCGTCCTTCGGGTGGAGCTGCCGTCTGGGTCGTAGCTCGACCGGTACGACGCCGACCTCGAGCGGCTGTGGGTCGTGTACTCAGAACAAGGTGCCGCCGTGATTGAATTCGCGGCCAACAGCAACGAGTTGTACTTCGCCTCGCTGGACCTGGGCCGGTCGTACTCACCGCCTGGAGCACAACGCATGCTGTACGAGTGGAACGCGAACATCGACGCGTATGACCCGGAGGGCCAACCCGCTTGGTCGCGAACGATCGCGCTACGCGATGTCGACAACGAGCCCCACGTGCAGCTCGATGCGGGGACGCAGCTGTACGTGATGATTGGGGGCTTGTTCGTGAACGGATTCACCGTGGCCGCGCTCGACGAAGACGGAGGGCTCGCCTGGCAGCGCGATATCGTCGAGTGGAGGCCAGGCGGTGATCCTCAGTTCACCCGCATCGACGCGATCGGAGCCTCGCTGTGCGGAGGCGTGGTGGTCGCAGGCGAGGTTCGGGAGGCCTCCGCCACCCGCACCACCGCGCTGATGCACCTGGGTAACGACGGCGTCTCGCGGGCGTTGGTGCGCGTGCAGGGCGATGACTCGGGCGTCGATTGGTACGACACCGTGCACGACGTGAAGATCTCGTGGAGGAACGAGGTCATGGTGCTCGGTGCCAACGATGGGGTGGGTGACACGCTGTGGATGCGTCGCTATTGAACGGGCACGTCGCATTTCGTCCGGGACACGGCCCCTCCTCGATGCTAGGGTCAGATCCGACGTGAGTCCCACGTCGATTATGGTCATCACGCGCTGAGCCCCGCCTTTCGTTTGGAGCCATGAGCGTCCCTGTCATGCAGGACCTCGTGGCAAGACGATCGCGCGTGCTCGAAAATCGATGCGGCACTGCTGATGGCTCCCGTGGAGCTCGCAGTGCCGATGGCACGCCCTGGAGTGGGCGTACGCGTCATTTTTCGGTGAGGGCCGGCCGCGCGTGCGCCACCGGGTCGTGCTGCCGACCTTCGTCGTCTGTGGCCGGCCCGAGAGGTGATCGACCCTCATGCAACCCGACTTCCTGTTCCTTCTGATCAACTACGGCATCTTGCTGCCCTGGACCCTGCTCATCGTGGCGCCTCGCTGGAGCGTCACGCGACGTGCAACCTCCTCGGCTGTGTTCCCCGTGGTGCTCGGCCTGGGCTACGCGGCGGTGTTCACCCTGGCCCCCACCCCTCCGACCGGCGGGGACTTGGAGACCATTCGGACGTTTCTCGGATCTCCATGGGGCGCGACCATCATGTGGATCCACGCCGTGGCGTTCGATCTGTTCGTCGGGGCCTGGATCGTGCGTGATGCCCAGCGACGGTCCATCCCTCACCTCGCCGTGGTGCCTTGCTTGCTGGGTACGCTGATGCTCGGTCCCGTGGGCTTGCTGGCATTCCTCGGTCTGCGAGCGGTGCGGCGAACCGGTACCGGCCTCCACGAGTCGTGACCACGGCTCGCGTCCTACCGCGATACCCACTCGATGGCTGCTGCCCGTCGCACGCCAGTGGCGGCGGGCAGCAGTGGTGCCTCAGCGCTCCGACGGAATGTGAGCGTCGAAGTGTTCCTCCCAGAAATCCTGGAGGCGGACGTCGAGGTCGGACTGGTACTGTTGG
>JAHZJA010000736.1 GCA_022601155.1 Deltaproteobacteria bacterium
CAACGCGAGCAGCACCTCGTGCAGGCCGACGAACGCCCGGCGCCGAACCTCGTGGCTCTCGCGTGGCATCGCCGTGGCACGAGCCTGCGCGGCGGGGCTCAGCAGGCGGAGCACGGGGAACACATGGCCGAGCACACTGCCGTGCGTCGACAAGGCCGCTGTGACCTCGTCGGTGGTGTTGCGCGGGTCGTCGAGCGCCCGCGCGAGGGCATCCACGATTCCGTCGAGGGCCTTGAGGGGCAGCGTCTCCTGCTGAAAACAGCGACCGGCAAGCACCACAGCCGCACGCTGTCGCGAAGCGTGGGTGCAGGCCTGCCGCGCCACCGCGGACTTGCCGACGCCACTGGCCCCAAACACCAGCGCCAGCTGACCCCCCTGGGTGCGGCTGGCTTCGACGGCGGCATCGAGGGCCTGCAGCTGGGCGTCGCGCCCGATGAAGGGAGTCCGCACTCCGCCGCGCCACACGGGGGTGGGGCCCGATCCTGCCCCCAGTCGGTCGAGGATCTCGATCCCGGTGGGGCGCGCGTCGGGGTCGTTCGCGAGCAGGTCCCGACACAGCCCATCGAGGACCGCGCGGTGGGGATCATCGCGCGCCGTCGGTAGCTCCAGCTGCAGCGTTCCGTCTGCGGCTGGAGCTGGGCGGTGTCCGGTGAGGACCTCGTGGAGCATCACGCCCATCGAAAACCAGTCGGCGGCCGGTTCGGGCGGCGCCCCGCGCCACAGCTCGGGCGCGATATAGGGCACCGTGCCCACGGGTCCTTCGGCGGCGTACGGGCGGTCGGCCAGCGACTGCGCCATGCCGAAGTCGAGCAGCTTCACTCGTCCCACCGCGTCGACGATGATGTTGGACGGCTTGAGGTCGCGGTGAAGGAGATCGGCCTCGTGCAGGGCTTGGAGACCACACGCCACCTGGGCGAACGCGGAACGAATCGCCTCGGGGTCGGGGCCTGCTGCCTCGGCGGTCGTCTCGTCGACGAGTGGCCCGGGGTTCGGCGCTTGCGGTGAGCGTGATGGCGTGTCGCGCGAGGCGGAGGCGAGCGAGACATCGCTGTCGGAGCTCGGCTGGGGCAGGGCGTCGACGGTGGGCTCGACGACCGACTGAGTGTGCAGCCACGAAAGCAGATCGCGCCCCGTCAGCTGCTCCATGGTGAACAACCACTGGTCCGATTCCGCGTGCAGCTCGTACAGCCGAACGAGGTTGGGGTGGTGCAGATCGGCCAGGGCCCGGAACTCGTGCTTGAATCGGGCCAGCGCCCGGGGGTGCTCGTGGTGGAGCACTTTTGCCGCGATGGGCGTGTGTGTATCTCGATCGTCAACGGCGTAGACCGTGCCAAACGCCCCTCGGCCCAACACCCGCTGGGGCGAAAATCGCGTGGACGCAGGGAACTGGATGCTCGCGGGATTCGCAGGAGCCAACGAAGTGATGATGGCAGACTCGCGAGACGGGTGGAGCCCTTCGGATATGTTCGCCGTCGAGCGAGCGGTGCACGGCAACAACGGACGGTGGCGCGTGCTATCGTGGTGAGGCTATGGGAACGCCGCCCGACGACGATGACGCAGGGACCTCCCCGCCTCGGTCCGCGGCCGACCCCGATCGCGCTGCGATCTTGGCCCGACGCCAACGCTTCATTGCATTGGCCCTGTCTGGGCTCGCCACGACGGCGTGCGACAAGCCGAACGAAGACCCGGCGACGCCCAAGGACAGCAAGGCACAGCAGGGCAGTCCCGACCAAGACGATGGTCAGCCTCAGCCATGCCTGAAGGTCGAGGCGACGCCGCCCGATGTGGGCGGTGGCGATGTCGCCAAGCCCATGCCCTGCCTCGAGGTTGCGCCTGGGCCCGAGCCCGACACCAAGCCCGAGCCCGGCACCAAGCCCGGGTCGGGCGACGACGCGAGTCCCAAGCCGTGTCTCAAAGTGGCACGGCCACCCTCGGTAGAGCCCAAGCCGCAGCCGTGTCTACGGGTGAGTCGGCCCGATCCCGAGCCGCCGGCCAAGCCGCAGCCGTGCCTCAAGGTCGCCAAGCCCAAGTAGCTCGTGCGCCCCTCCGCCGCGGTCGCCAGCGACTTCACGCAGTTGGTGCTGCACGTGCTGGCTCATGTGCGCATCGATGGTCCAGGGTCACTGTTCGATCCGCGCTACGTCGCGTGGGTTGGTGAACATGCCCCTCCGTCTTTGGTGCAGCAACTGCACGAGGATGCGGCGGCGCTCGAGCGCGTGTGGTCGACAGCTCCACCGTCGGATGTCGTCCATGCATGGCCGCAGCTGTTCACCGACCTCGAAGCGATGGTGAGCGCGGCGGCTCGACCGTTGTCCGAGGTGCGCCCCGACCAGGTCCAGGCGCCACAGGTGCTCGCATGTCTGCAGGCCGAGCGCTCGGTGGCAGTGGAGCTGCTGCATGCCAGCCTCGGGGCGCTGGCGCCCGAGCACGCGCGCTGGTGGGGGCATGCCATCGGACCGCGGCTCGATGCGGCACGCGGCGAGGTTCAGCCGCTGCTGGCGATCGGGCACAGCTCGGTGCTGTCTCTCGGCGCGCACCCGGTCGAGCTGGCGTGGTCGCTGGGCCCGCGGGGTCGGGCGTTTGCGTCGCGGATCGTCGTGGGCTCGCCTGCACCGTGGCACTCTCATGGACCGGCGACCTCGGTCGTACTGGCGCTCCACGAACGGGCGGTGCTCGACGCGGGCCAGGTAGGGTACGTGGCTGCGGAGTGGTCGGCATTGCGTGGGGTCGCGGCGCGCATGCACGCCGCACCCATGGTGCTGCGCCAGGCGCATGGATCGTGGCTGGCGGGACTGGAGCTGGGCCCCCTCGTTGCGGGCGCACGGGTGGCCGGTCTCCTCGATGAGACCACGGCTCAGCGGCTGCAGGCCGAGCCCGAGACGCGGGCGGAGGTCTTGGCGCAGATGGGTCCTCCGTCTGTCTCCTAGCCCGCCGGGGTCGCGTTCTCGAGCAGCAGCACCGAGGGCACCCGGTCGGGGTGGGCAAACCGCAGCAGCTGGTAGCCGATCCCCGCGATCCCGACCATCAGGCTCGGGGTCTGGATCGACAGCGGGACGCCGCACAGCCAACGTCGTCGCCGCCCGTGGTCGACCGCCGCACTGATCCCGCGCAGGGCGGCCTGCCGCAGCGAGGCGTCGTCCAACACCGCCCCCGCGCGATGCACCAGCTCGAGATTGCCCAAGTCCCCGTGGCACAGGCTGTGCCCGCGCCCGAGCGAGCCAATCGTGGCCTCCGCCGTCACCCGCACCTCTCGACGCGCACGGTCGTCGAGCAGCGGCAGCTGAGCGGCGCGGGCCAGGCCCACCCCCGGTGCGCCGTGGCACCACGCCATCGAGAACTGTGCGTCCTGTCCCGCGAGCGACTCGGGACGAAGGTCGTAGTAGTTGCCCTCCTCGGGGACGAACAGGGTGCGTTCGTAGCGGATCGCTTCGAGGGCGGTGTGTTGGTAGCGGTCGTCGCCGGTGGCCTCGAACAGGCGGAGCAGGGCCCAGGCCATCCCTGCGGCCCCGTGCGAGAAGCCGCCGAGTGCACGTCCGCCCGTCTCCGCCGAGGGCCAGCCCACCCCCTCCGCCATGGGCACGGCGCGCGAGATCAGCCGCTGCCCACAGCGTGTGGCCATCTGCAGTGCCCGCGCATCTCCGGTGATCGCGTGGTAGCTGAGCAGGCCCCCGATCGCACCGCTCGACCCGGAGAGCACATCGAGGGTCTCGTCCTGGTCGATGAGCGGCTCGAATCGCGGTATCCGACTCTCGGCCATTGTCAGCAGATCGGGACGGTCGAGGACCACGGCGAGCTGGGTGAGCCCATAGACGGTCGCAGCGAGGCCGCTGTAGCCACCGATCGACGTCTCGTTGCGCCCCGACGCGAGCTCTTTGCGGATGAGGGTCGCGATGGCCCGCTGCGCCAGCTGGCGGTGGTCGGCATTGCCCGTGATCGCGGAGGCATGCGCGAGGAACAGCGCGACCCCGAGCAGGCCTCCGTACAAGTCGGTGCCCAGCGGTGCCAGCACCCAGTGGCCGCCGGAGAATGCGAGGCCCAGCCACGTTGCCTCGTCGTCGGTCTCGAGGGCGGTGTCGGCCAGCCGGGTCGCGATGCGCTCGGCCTCGGCGACCATCTGGCTGGGCAGCAGCAGGGGTGCGTGCGGATCGGGGCGATAGCGGGCCCACTTGCCGGCCCGCACATCCGTGGCCACCGCGACCATGGCCGCGCGCACGATCCACTGCTGGTGCGCGAGATCGCGGGCATCGAAGCGTGCGAGGTGATCGCGTGCGAGGCTGAGCCCGCAGTGGCCGAAGAACTCGGGGAGGGTCGTGTCTGCGTGCAGCAGGTCCCGACCGCCAGCCTTGGCGGTGAGCTTGGGAATGTCACCACGCCACAGGTCGCGCTGCTCGATGTCCACCAGCTGGCGCAGCTGGCTACGCCCTGGCGCGATCGACCACAGACGATCGAAGTACACGTCGCGGTCGATGGCGTTGCGCAGCAGATCGGGGTGGTAGCTCTCGCCCAGCAGCGATGCATAGACGCGGGTGGGGCGGGCGATGACCCGCACCACGTCCTCGTCGAACGCATCGATGGGTCCGCCGGGGGCACACAGCTCCGCGCGGTGGGTCTGCAGCAGCGAGTAGATCATGGTGAGGCCGCGAACGATGTGCTCGGTCCACTCGAACGGCTCGACCGGCGCTCCATGGAGGGAGGGTCGGTTGGCGCTACCCATCAACGGCAGGCGATCGCGAACCAGTCGCATCTGGTCGGTGCCCACGCCCTGCCAGGTGGGCCGAGGCATGGGTGACAGCTGGCCCTCGTGCCCGCCGAGCCCGCTGAGGTCGAGGCCGGGGGCGCCCCCCGCTTCGTTGGCGCGCTCGGGAAGCAGACCCACGCGGAGCACCGAGAACACGAGGTCGGCCTCACTGACGGCATCGACTCCCGCCACGTCACTGTTGCTGATCTGCCCATGGAACAGGCTCTCGAGATCGATCGGGTAAGGGTGCTCCCCCATCGCGATCACGTTCTCGCAGTGGAAGTCGGTCGCCAGCAGGCCATACAGGAGCCCGAGCAGCGCGCCTTGTCGTTCGAAGAACCGCCCGACCTCGGCCTCGCTGCGGCAGGCCCTGGGCTCCACGACCTCGGAGTAGCCGTAGCGGCCGCAGTCGAGGATCGAAAGCGGGCGCAGCCTCGGTGTGGCGCCGTGGTGGTTGAGCCAGGTCAGCAGCTGTTGGAAGCGGCGATCGGCGGCCAGGGGCTTGGGCTTGTAGGCCAGCTCGGTGCCATCGCTCCAGCGCAGCAGCACCACGGCACGACCATCGTCATGGCGGTCGCCCGCGGCCAGGGCCGTGGTCAGGGCGCCAGGATCGTGGGGGACGCCGATGGCGTCGACCAACGCGGGCCAGTCGCCGACCAGCCGCGTCAGCAACTGGACCCCGCGGCAATGGCCTGCTGGGTGTGCGTGCCCAGGACGCGGGCGAGTACGGGGTACTCGTCGAAGATGGCCATCATGGTGCCGGGCTCGGCCAGCCGCTGTAGATAGCTCCGAAACCGCGCCGAGCCGGTCTCCCCGGACAGTCGCCGCTCGAGCCGGGCCACGTGCATCTCGAGTACGAGGGTCCGGTCGAGCATCGTGCCCAGCTCGTTGCCGAGCCGAGACAGCATCACGGTCGCGACGGTCTGTGGGTCGAACGGAACCCGCTGCGCCTCGGCCGAGAGTCGGCGGGCCTCGGCGGTCACGGCCTCGATCGCGTGGTCGACCAACGGAGTGGCGACGGCGGACAGCGCGTCGCCCTCGAACCTCAGCGCTCGGTCGCCACCGTAGGCTTGGCAGATGACCTCGGCCCACTCGGGCACCGACGTTGCTCGCTGCGCCAGCGAGTCATCGGACTCCGAGAACAGGGCGAGTGCTCCGTCTAGATCGAGCCCGAGGGTGGTGAGGCGTTGCTCGTAGTCGGCCGGTCCGTCGAACCCTGGCAGCCCGCGGTGTCGCTCCAGGCGTAGGGCCCCGAGGACTGCATCGTCGTCGCCGTGCCAGGCTCGTTCGGCCCCAGGTAGCGCGATGCGCTCTCGCAGATCGAGGGCACGGTAGAACGAAGGAGGGATACTCGAAGGTGCGACCATGGTGGGACTTGCCTTTCACTACGTGCGGGCAGCGAGGGCGACCCCGTGCCCGGGCCGCCTTGCGACCAGGGCACGGGACGCCGATTCAACTCAGCACATCCAGGTGCAACACATGCCCATGTAGCTCGGGCAGGCCGTGGTGCAGCTGTTCTTGGTTCCGCCACCCGCGACGGTCAGCTCGTCGTCGTTCAGCTCGACCATTCCGGCCGGGTTGGGCGGGAGCGCGGCGCGTGCGTCATCGCTCAACGAGTTACGGAGGGCTTCATTCTTCCAGGCAGCAATGATGTCTCTTGGTGACATTGTCGTCTTCTCGCTTTGTTGTCGTGTTGTGTTGATGGATCAAGGCAAGACAAATAAATCGGGGCTGGGCGCCGGGTGGGAGCCGTCCTGAGCGCGGTACAGCGAGGCATAGGCGCCATCGGCCGCGAGCAAGG
>JAHZJA010000737.1 GCA_022601155.1 Deltaproteobacteria bacterium
CGATGTGAAGTACCGTCCGTAGCCATGACGCGCGCGCACGTAGCCATCATCACCGCCCTGATCCTGCTGGGCTGCGACGAGTCACCATCGGACAGCGGCGCCAAGGCCAAGACCGCCGCGACCCCGGCGGAAGATGCCAAGACGTCCCCCAGCGAGGCACAGCCGGGCGAGGCCGACGCCAAGACCGAGACCAAGTCGTCGGCCCGGTCCCGTGCCCGCAAGCCCAAGGGCTCCGCGTCGGTGGATCTCGACGGCACGACCTGGACGGCGCAGCGCATGACGGCCCGGGTCCGCGACGACAAGCTCAAGCTCTCCGCCAGCATCACGGATCGAGAGGGCAGCAAGATGACGCGTCAGCAGCTGACGCTCACGCTGCACGGTTATCAGGGCGTGGGCAGCTATACGACCAAGATGCTCGACTCGAGCTTCAGCGGCGTCGGGATCGACACCGACGAGATCAAGGCGGCCGAGGGTGACGACGCCAAGACCAATGCCGCGACCCTCGGTGCGCTCCGCGGCGGCAAGGTGACGCTGCTGCCCAACGCCAAGGTGGAGATCACCGCGGTGAGCGACGAGTTCATCGATGGCACGTTCACCTGGAGTCCCAACGGCGGAATGCAGGGGCCGACGATGACCGACGGCACGTTCCACGCCGCAGTCCGCAAGTGAGCCTGGGCCTGGCCCGTGGAACCGAGCCCGTCGCGCTTCAGCCACAGCGCTGACAGGAAACCTGCGCGTTGCCGCAGGCGTCCTGGGCGTTTTCACAGGCTCGCTGATAGCGTCGCTTCTTGGGATTGGCCTCGGCCAACGAACAGATCTGGGCACCGAGCTCGCAGATGTTGTCGGACAGCGAGCAGATCCGCGAGCACCTGTCGGTGGTAGCGACCGGCATCGCCGCAGCCTCCTGGAACTGGGCCTCGGCCGTGCGCAGCTGTGCCTGCAGCGAGGAAAGCCCCTGCCGCTCGTCTGCCTGGGTCTCCTTCGAGCGGACGTTCAGACTGCGGTGGTCGTCGGCATCGCGGTCGACGGCCGGGGCCGTCCCCTCCGATTCCTCGTAGTCGCGGGGACCCTGTGGGGGCGCGGGGGGCTGAGTCGGTGCCGCCTTGTCGGCGTCGACACCCGGTGAGCGCATGCTCCCCGCGGGCTTGCACGACACCGATCCCAGCGCGACCAGTCCTGCGACGCACACCCAGGCGTGAAGCCAGCGCGCGATCACGGCGGGTTTTCCTCGAGTTCCCGCTCGAGCAGGACCCGGTTCATCTCGAGCGCCTCTTCGTAGGCGGTCAGCGCATCGTCGTCGCGGTCGAGCTGCTCGAGGATCTCGCCCCGCAGTGCGGCGAGCCGTGCGGTAAATGGGTTGGTGTCGACGTCGCGGTACTCCTCGCCCAGACCTTCGTCGGCGATGTCCAGCAGCGCCGCGGCCGGGACGGGGGCCACCTTCGGGTTGTCGATGCGTAGCCGAAGCAAGCGGCCGTAGACGTCGTGGCGCAGCTGCACGGCGACATCACCCCCGGACTCACGGTCGAGCCACTGCTGCTCGCGCAGGGCATCGAGCGCTGCGATCGCGCCCGCGACATCGTCACGCTCCACCAGCAGGTCCACGCGGCGGTGCTCCGCGTCGAGCAGCTGACCCAGCGCCACCACCTTGTCGGGTTGACCCGGAGCGAGGCGCCCAGCTTGGGCCAGCCCCACCAGCATCGCCAGTGCGCCCAACAGCATGCCCAGCGCCACGGGCAGCATGCCTCGTGCTCGGCGGCTCATGGCGCGCCTCCCATCGTGCGGCCGTCGGCCGCGATGGCGGAGGCCACCAGCTGTCCTCGAAGACTGTTGCGCTCGCCCTCGACGCTGCGCTCGACGGCGGCCCGCGCCCCCGGCTCGAGCATCGCGAACTGGGCCTCGATGGTCGCGGCCATGACCCCGGGATCGCTCACCTGCGCCCCATCGCCCTGGGCCATTGCGCCGCCCCCTCGGGGGCCGGGGCCCGGATCCGGACCGGACACCACCACCACCAGCACGGCGGCTGCGGCTGCGGCCAACGCCGCGCTGCCCCCGAGCAGCCATGGTCGTCGCAACCAGCTGCGCCAGCCGGTCGCGGCTCGCTGCTCATCGAGCTCGGCATCGAGATCCGACCACACCGAGTCGAGGGCCGCCTCGCTCGGCATCTGCGGCGCTCGGGCGTGCCGCAGCAGGTTCACGATCGCCAGCTCGTCCTCGACACTGCCCGCGTGACCTTCGGCCTGTTGACCCGCCCGCAGCGCGACTTCCCACTTCGGGTCGTTCACCGCGGTCTCGCGCGGTGTGTTGTCGTCATGGGCGGGCATGGTGCTCACTCGTTTCGCAGGGGCGTTGGAGCCCCGCGGGAGGATTGGATTGCGGGGCGGTCCCCCCGGTCGCCGTCCGGAACGCGCCCCACCCGGACGTACTTACACACCGGGGGCAAACGCCTGTGGGCCACGCCAGTGCATGCCTGAACACCGGGTTCTTCATAACTCACCTCGTAGGGCAACGCCGCGCTTTTCGCAGGCCTGCTTGAAGCTGCGACACGCTCGGTACAGCAGCACGTCGAGTGTGCCGACCTTCACATCCATGATCTGCGCGCACTCGTCGCGCTCACGGTCTTCGAGCAGCCGAAGCCGCAGGACCTTTGCGTAGCGGGGGTTGAGCGTGTCGAGCAACCCTTCGATCTGCCCCCGCAGCTGCTCGCGCTCCAGCTCCTCGTCGCCCGGCGACTTGGCAACCCCGCCACCGAATGCATCGACGTGCTCGGCGAACGCTCCCCGCAAGCGCTGCCGACGCCCCGATGCCCGCAACAGATCGCGCGCCTTGTTCTTGGCGAGCACCTTGAGCCATCCGTAGATCCCAGACGGCTGCCACGTGTAGTTGGGCAGCGCTCGATTGGCGGCGAGAAACGTCTCGCGCAGACAGTCCTCGGCGTCGTCGGGGTCCCCCAGCATCGGGATCAAGACGTAGCCGTACAGCGTGCGGGCATACGCTCGATAGATCTGAGAAAACGCCCGACGGTCGCCCTGTTGTGCCTGCTCGACGATACGGGCCTCGTCGGGCAGAGGTTGGGGGCGACCACTCACCGCGGCGAGAGTAGCGTGCCGATCTCCGCCACCCAACTCCAGCCCGAACCCGGGCCGTGACGGCCCCCGCCGCCGCGCCCTACGATGCGCCCGTGCCCCGGCTCGACGCACTGATCTCCCGCAATCTGGGGCTGTCACGACGACAGGTGGCTCGACTGATGCGGGCGGGTCGGGTGTGCGACCAGGCGGGGCAGCGGCTGGACGAGCGAGGCTTGCCCTGCCGACCCAGCGACGGGCCGCAGACGGTCGTCATCGACGACACCACGCATGTGCTCTACCACCGGTTCGAGCTGCTGCTGCACAAGCCGGTGGGCGTGGTCACGGCCCACCGCGACGCCCGACACCCCACGGCCTACGCGTTGCTCGAGGGCACTCCGCTGCATCGTGACCTGCGCTCGGTCGGACGGCTGGACCTCGACACCAGCGGCCTGCTGCTGTGGACCACCGACGGGACCCTGGTGCATCGGCTGACCCACCCGCGCTACGCCGTTCCCCGCGAGTATCACGTGGGCCTGGCTCGCCCGTTCGAAGACCCGACGCCGCAGCTACGCCTCGACGACGGGCACGCGCCCGGGCTGGTCGCGCTGCAGCGATGCGAGGAAGCATCGATGCACCCTGCGTTGCGTCGATCCGCACGCGCGCAGCAGCACGCGAGCATCACCTTGCGGACCGGTCGGTTCCACGAGGTACGCCGGATCTTCGCCGCGCTCGGCTCGGAGGTCGTCGATCTGTGTCGCGTGCGCTACGGCGACATCGTCTTGCCGCCCGCGCTCGCGGCCGGCGAACACGACCCCATCGACCTCCAGGCACGGTTCGCGGGCCTGTCCCCCGTCCCGAGCAAAGCTCCGCCTTCGCCACCCGACCAAGGCACGGGGTGAACGACGCGCGCGTTGGACAGCGTCGCGATGGCGGGCGTACGCTCCGCGCCATGTCTCGCTCTGGTTGCCATGGTCGTTCGGCCCGTGCCGTACTCGCCCTCGCTGCCCTGCCCTTGGTGGCCTGTACCCCCCCCGCCGACGCGCCTGCGGCCAGCGGACCCAACTCCGCCGCCGAGCGGGCGGCGCGAGCCGCCGTGCAGCAGGCCGCGCAAGCCGATGATCCCCTGCCACCGCCGGTCGACGATCCGCCCACGCCCGATGCTCCGGTCGTGACCGAGGCCGTCCCCGAGCGAGACCCCCTCCCCACTCCACCGAGCGGACCGCACCCGTTCGATGCCCGTGATCTGCTCGCGATGGAGCGACTGGGCGATCACCAGCTGTCACCCGATGGCAAGACCGTCGTGTTCGTGCGGCGCACCATGGATCACGCCACCGCCAAGCGCGGCAGCGATCTGTGGTCGGTCCCCGTCGCGGGAGGCGAGCCCAGCCAGCTCACCGACGACCCCGCCTCCGACTCCAATCCACGCTGGTCACCCGACGGCAAGGCCCTGTACTTCACGTCCTCGCGCGGTGACAGCACCCAGGTGTGGCGCATGCCAGCCGGGGGCGGCGCGGCGGAACAGATCACCTCGCTGCCCCTGCCCGTGGCCAACCTCGAGGTCTCTCCGGCCGGCGATCGCATTGCCTTCTCGATGGATGTGTTCGTCGACTGCGAGAGCCTGGCGTGTACCAAGCAGCGCCTCGACGAAGCCGAGCGCGCCCGAACCACGGGCGTGGGCTACGACCACGCGTTCGTCCGCCACTGGGACACGTGGAAGGACGGACGGCGCACCCATCTGTTCTCCATGCCCGCCGACGGCGGCGAGCCCGTCGATGTCACGCGGGGCCAAGACGCGGACATCCCCAGCCGCCCGTTCGGAGGCTCGGAGGAGTACTGCTTCTCCCCCGACGGCAAGACCATCGTGTACTCGGCGCGGGACGTGGGCGCGAGCGAGCCGTGGTCGACCAACTTCGACCTGTTCGCCGTCGCCGCCGACGGCACGGGCAAGCGCACGACGGTCACCGCCGACAACCCAGCGTGGGACACCCATCCGGTGTTCTCCCCCGACGGCAAGACCCTCGTGTGGACCGCAATGGCGCGGCCCGGCTACGAGTCGGACCGGTTCGCGATCAAGGCTCGCAGCTGGCCCGACGGCGAGACCCGCGAGGTCGCCCCGGAGTGGGATCGCTCCGCGCGTAGCCTGGTGTTTGCCCCCGACGGGGACTCGCTGCTGGTCACCGCGCAGCACGTCGGCCAGGTGGCGCTGTTCCGGGTGGGGCTGGCGGACGGCACCGTCACGGAGCTAGCCGGCGAGGGCACCATCGGCGGCCCCGCCACCGCGGGCGACCGGATCGTCTTTGCCCGGCACGACCTCCAGCACCCGACCGACCTGTGGTCGATTCCCACCGCGGGCGGCGAAGCGACCGCGCTGACCCAGCTCAACGCCGAGCGTCTGTCCGGCGTGGCGATGGGAGATGCGGAGCAGTGGAGCTTTGCCGGATGGAACGGAGAGACCGTGCACGCCTATGCGGTCAAGCCCGTCGACTTCAAGGAAGGCAAGCGCTACCCCGTCGCGTTCTTGATCCACGGGGGACCGCAGGGCTCGTTCGGCAACAAGTTTCATTACCGCTGGAACCCACAGACCTACGCCGGGGCCGGCTACGCGACGGTGATGATCGACTTCCACGGCTCCACTGGGTACGGCCAGGCATTCACCGACTCGATCCAGGGTGACTGGGGCGGCAAGCCCCTCGAGGATCTACAAAAGGGCCTGGAGGCGGCCGTCGAGCGCTACGACTGGCTCGATGGCGACCGCGTGTGCGCGCTGGGGGCTTCGTATGGCGGCTTCATGATCAATTGGATCGCGGGCAACTGGCCCGACCGCTTCCGCTGTCTCATCAACCACGACGGCGTGTTCGACCAACGGATGATGTACTACGCCACCGAGGAGCTGTGGTTCCCCGAGTGGGAGCACGGTGGGCCCTACTACGCCAACCCGGAGGCCTACGAGCGGCACAACCCCGTCGCCTTCGTCGATCGCTGGAAGACACCGATGCTGGTCATCCACGGATCGCTCGACTTTCGCGTCCCCGAGACCCAGGGATTGGGCGCGTTCACGGCCCTGCAGCGGCGCGGTATCCCCAGCCGGTATCTGGCGTTCCCCGACGAGAACCACTGGGTGCTGTCTTCTGCCAATAGCCTGCAATGGCACGCGGAGGTCAACGGTTGGCTCGATCGCTGGCTGGCCGAGGACTCGCCCGGCTGAGTCGAGCCCCGCATCCCAACCCGCGGGCGCGCTGAGCGGCGATCCGCGCAGTTCCCGTCCGGCCGCGCCCTGACGCGCGGTTGCGTTATCATTTCGCCGCCGAACGGACGGACCCCTCGCCGCTCAATTGCGGGGGGATACCGACCTTCACGAAACATCGACGCGGTCCTCCCCGTTAGCCAGGTGCCACACAGCCCAGCCCTTCCGTGAAACCCAACAAGCCCAGCGCCCTGGAGGCAATCGTCTCCGACCTCAAGCAGGACCAACGCGTCCGGCGTGCGCACTTCGTCCCTGCGTTGATGCTCGTCGCCATCGTGGCCGTCGGCGTGCTGGTCTCGATGAAGGTCCGTCCAGATCTGCTCGAGCTTCCGCCCGCCCAGCTGGCGATGCAGGGCTGCTTGTGGGTGTTGTGCCTGGTCATCATGCCGGCCATCGGTGTCGGCTTGTTGTTCCCCGGTCGCTCGACTCGCGTGCTCTTGGCCGGGGGGGCGATCTTGCTGGCCTGCGCCGCGGCCACGGGCTGGCCGTTCGCGGCGACCCATCACGGAGGTCATGGCGGCATGGATCGCTGCCTGATGCTCGTGGTGGGGACCGGCGGCATGCTGGTGCTCATCGGCTTCCTCAGTGGTGCATTCGTCCAGCGCCGCGGGGTGTCGGGTGTGTTCTGGGTGGCCTCGGGCTTGACCTTGGTCGCGCTCAACGTCGTCACCTGGCACTGCCCCAGCTCCGGCTTGATGCACATCCTGCCCAGCCATGTCGGCGGCGCAGCCCTGCTGTTGGGCATCGCGGTCGTGGTGGGCATCCTCAGCCGTCGACGCAACCGCTGAGGCTCGCAGGGCGCCGTGGCGACAGCTTGCGCCCCGCTGCGCGACGAGGATCCCGTCGTCCTCCACGTCGCCCATTCCGTGCCGGTCACCACGGCCGAGGGACCTGGCCGACGCTTCGCGCTGTGGGTCCAGGGCTGCACGTTGCGGTGCCCCGGTTGCTGCAACCCCGCCGCGTTTGCCCCAGGCCGAGGTCCGGGCGTTCGCGTCGATGATCTGGTGGAGCAGCTGCGTGATGCTCGAGCCCGCCACGGCATCGTCGGACTCACCCTGCTGGGGGGCGAGCCGCTCCAGCAGCGGCCAGCCGTCACCGCGCTGTGCCGCGCTGCGCAACAGCTGGGCCTGGGCGTGATCGTCTTCAGCGGCTATCGCTGGGCGGAGGCCTCGGTCCTGCCCGGATTCGATGTGCTCTGGGCCAGCATCGATACGCTGGTCGACGGCCGCTACGACGCGGAGCAGCCCGAGCCTGGCCCCGACGATGGAGGTCGGCGCTTCATCGGCTCGCGCAACCAACGACTGCTGCACCGCACGGCCCGCTATCGAGATCCCGACGCGTGGCGGGGTCCGGCGCAGGCCGAGATCCATGTCGACCCTCGCGGCAGGGTCAGCGTTCATGGTGAGCCCGGCGCCGTCGCGTCCGTGCTCGCGCAGCTGCGCCGGTCCCCGGGTTCGACCGTCCCTGGCGACCGATAGACCCCGACCCATCGTCCGGTCACCGGGTGATGCGCGTCCCTCGAAATCGCGCATTGACCGCCTAGGCACACCCACGTAGCCAGTATCAGGCTCCCGCGCCGCTCGAGATCCCACGATTTTCCGACCGTTTGTGTCCAGTTCCATGTACTCTGAAGTGGGTATCTGTCGTTTTATGGGGCAGAGGTGGGACAGGACGGGAATCATGAGCAAAGACGAAAACGTGATGGGTCGCTGGATGGAAGAATCGCTGGCCGCGCTGGCGCACCTGCGGCGACTACGGGATCAACATGAGCGTGCGCTGGAGGCCGCGATGGAGGCGATTCGGCGCCATACCGACATTGTCGAGCAGGTCGAGCGCGACATCGCCGTGATCGAGGCCGCCGTCTCGCAGACCAGCGGTGACACGCCCCCGGCCCCGGAGATCATCGAGGAGGAACGGAGTGACACCCGCGTGCACTACGTCGGGAGCGTGAAGCCTCCCTCGCCGCCGCCCCTGCGACCGGTCGTGCCCCTGCCCACCGCCGTGGGCCAGAGCTAGCCGTCGCTCCACCCCCTACCGCCGGACCCACCGCACGTACGCCCCGAACCGATCTGCGGTTCGCAGGCTCGCCCTGGCCGCGTTCTTCGGCCACGATCGCGGTGCATGGCAGCCGATCCCGCACGCCCTTGGTTCTGGCTCCTCAAGAGTGAGCCCGACGACTACTCGATCGACGATCTGAAGCGCGATCGTCGGGCCCCCTGGGACGGCGTCCGCAACTTCTCGGCCCGCAATCGGCTCCGGGAGATGAAGCGCAACGAGCTGGCGCTGTTCTATCACTCGAGCACCCGACCCACGGGCGTCGTCGGGCTGTGCCGCATCGCCAAGACCGCTCACCCCGACCCCAGCCAATTCGACTCGTGCAGCCGCTACCACGACCCCAAGTCCACCGAAGATGAACCGCGGTGGTCGATGGTGGAGGTGCAATACGTCAGCCACTTGCCCCGCATCGTCACGCTCGATGAGATCAAGGCCGAGCCCGCGCTGTCGGAGATGGTGCTCGTGCGCAGGGCTCGGCTGTCCGTACAACCGGTGACCGTGGCCCAGTTCGAGCACATCGTCGCGATGAGCGGCGGACGGATGCCGGGGCGCAACAGCTGACGGCCCGGCGCGGTGGCGCTCGACCTATTGCGCAGGCGTTGATGCGCCGCGGACGGATGCCGAGGCGCCGGTCCTGACGGCCCGGCACGCCAGCGTTCGACCTGTTCAGCGGGCCTTGATGCGCCGCGGACGGATGCCGAGGCGCCGGTCCTGACGGCCCGGCACGCCAGCGTTCGACCTGTTCAGCGGGCGTTGATGCGCCGCGGACGGATGCCGAAGTGCGGGCCCTGACGGCCCGGCACGCCAGCGTTCGACCTGTTCAGCGGGCGTCTACCGGCCGCGATCAGCCGACGACGGGATCGGCCACCGCTGCCAGTGCGCGATGCATCGCCGCGGCGCGCTCGGCCGGCATGAACGACTGATCGATCGAGGCCGCGGCGAGCGAGCGGAGGCGCTGCGGTCCCCAACCGAAGGCGTCGGCCACACGCTCGTACTCGGTGACCAAGTCGGTCTCGAACAGCGGCGGGTCGTCGCTGCCCAGGCTCAGTGACAGGCCGGCGTCGAGCAGTCGCGGCAAGGGATGCTCGGCGAGCGACGGCACCACGCTCAAGCACACGTTGCTGCTGGGGCAGACCTCGAGGGCAATGCCCTCGGTGCGCAGGTGCTCGACCAGCGCGGGGTCTTCGAGGCAGCGCACGCCGTGGCCGATCCGCACGGCGCCCAGATCCCGCACGGCCTCCCAGATCCGCTCGGGGCCAGCCAGCTCTCCTGCGTGCGGGAGGGCGTGGAGTCCCTCGGCCCGAGCCTGGGCAAACGCATCGCGCAGCGGCGCCACCTCGTGCGGGCGATCCTCGGGCCCAGCCAGCCCGAGCCCGACCACGGAGCCAGAGTCATGCGCCTGCATCGCGCGCGCAAAGTCGAGCGTGGGGGTGGCTTGGTCGGGGAAGATTCGCACGATGTCGAACACCCAGCGCAGCATCACGTCGTGGCGCTCGAGGGCCCGACGCCGCCCCTGGGCCAGCCCCTCGAGCATGGGCTGATTGTCGATCTTCCGGTGATGGTGGAGGCCTGGCGTGAAGGTCACCTCGGCGTAGCCGACCCCCTGGGCGACCAGGCGCTCGGCCAGATCTTCGACGATGTCGGCGAAGTCTTCCGCGGTGTGCAAGCACGACGCGATCGCGAGGTACAGCCGCAAGAACCCCGCGAAGTCCACGAACGGGAACGCCTGGCGGACGTCGGCCGAATCGTCGTCGAGATCGATCCCCGGGAGGCTCAGGCCGTGGCGGCGGGCCAATCGGCGGGCCATCACGGGCGTGACCGAGCCCTCCAGATGCAGATGGAGCTCGGCCTTGGGAAGGGCGCGAATGAATGCGGCCAGGTCGGGTGACGGCATCGGCGAGCGCAGGCTAGCAGAGCCACAGCCCCGCCTCCGGGCTCGGGCCGCGGCCGCGCCTGATACATTGCAGCCGATGGCCGACGACGTGCCCCCGCCGCGCGAGATCCCGGTGGGCTGGGCACTGGTCCCCGTGGTCGCCCTGGTTGGATTGCTGAGCACGGTCTTGGTGGTCCTGCCGCGCTGGGAGCCAGGGTTCGAGGGCACGGGGCACCTGCCCCTGCTGGCCGCTGCGGCCGTGGCCGCTGCGGTGGCCCGTGGATTCGGGCACCGGTGGTCGACGCTGGAGGCGTCCGTGGTCGAGGCGATCCGCATGGCGATGCCTGCGATCCTGATCCTTCTCGTGATCGGGATGCTGATGGGTACGTGGCTCGCAGGCGGCATCGTGCCCGCGCTCATCCAGTGGGGACTGGCTCTGCTGTCGCCGCACTGGTTTCTGCCCACGGCCTGCGCCGTGTGCTCGATCGTCAGCCTCGTCAGCGGCTCCTCGTGGTCGACGGCAGGCACGGTGGGCTTGGCCATGATCGGCATCGGCGGCGCGATGGGAATCGACCCTGCGATGACCGCGGGCGCGGTGGTCAGCGGGGCCTACTTCGGCGACAAGCTCTCGCCGATGTCCGACACCACCAACCTCGCCCCGGCGATGGCGGGCACGGACCTGTTCGTCCACATTCGACACCAGATGCTCACCACGGGGCCCGCGTGGGTGATCGCGATGATCGGCTACACGATCCTCGGCGCCACCCTCACCCCCGATGCCGACGCGGCATCGATGGGCACCATCGGTCAGACCATCGACGCCAACTTTCATCCGGGGCTGCTGCACCTGTTGCCTCCGGTCGTGGTGGTGTTGTTCGTGCTGCGCCGCCAGCCCGCGCTCCCGGTGCTGCTGCTGGGGGTCGTGCTGGGAGGCGTGGTCGCCATGCTCGCCGAGGGGGCCACCGTGGGCGACACGCTCAACGCGGCCATGAGCGGCTACAAGGCCACGACCGGCGACCCGGCGGTCGACGAGCTGTTGTCGCGCGGCGGCATGTCCAGCATGGGCAACACGATCTTCCTGGTGCTGTGCGCGATGAGCTTTGGCGGGATCATGGAGGGCACGGGGATGCTGCGCAGCATCGCCGCTCGCCTGCTCAAGCTGGCCCGCTCGACCGGCTCGCTCATCGCCACCACGGTGCTCACCGCCCTGGGGATGAACATCGTGTCCGCCGATCAGTACATCTCGATCGTGGTGCCGGGCCGCATGTTCGCACCGGCCTACCGAGAGCAAGGGCTGCACCCCAAGAACCTGTCGCGCGCGCTCGAGGACGGCGGAACGATCACCTCGCCGCTCGTCCCGTGGAACACCTGCGGCGCGTTCATGGCCGCCACCCTGATGGTGCCGACGGGCGCCTACTTCGTGTATGCGTTCCTCAACCTGGTCAATCCACTCATCTCGATCCTGTACGGCGTGATGGGATGGACGATCGAGCCTGCCGAGCCCGAGCCCGAGGTCGAAGAGCCATCGAAGTCCACGTCCGCTCCGTAGTGCCCGCCGATCGCGGCGGCGTCACTGGAGGCTCGCGTCGGCCGGGTGGAGACCAACGCCCATCCAGCGGCGCAGCAGCTGGGTCCGCGAGTGCAGCTCGAGCTTGGCGTAGATGCGGGTGAGGTGGGTCTCCACCGTCCGTCGACTGATGCCCAGCGCCGCGGCGATCTGGGGATTGGACGCGCCGCCCACCACACGACGCGCGACCCGACGCTCGGCCGGACTCAGCACCGCGAGGACGCGCTCGGACGCCGCGGCGGTCCCCTGTCCCGCGCCCGCGGGGCGACCCCGCTCCATTCGGAGGACGGCAATGGGGCCCAGCCCGAGCTCGTCGCCTGGGTGCAGGGTCGCCACTTCGGCGGGCACCCCGTTGACCAGCACCCCGTTGGTCGAGCCCAGATCGATGACGCACACCACGCCGCGCCGCGACCGGATGAGCTTTGCGTGCAGCCGCGAGACTCCCCGGTCGGGCAGCACCAGGTCCACATCATCACCACGCCCCACGACGCTGTCTCCCAGCGGTAGCGCGAGGACCTCCCCCACCGCGGCTCCCGACACGACCCGCATCCGCGGCTCACCGCGTGCTGGCGCGGCCGTGGCCGAGGGGCAGTGCGAGGTGGCCTCCGCCACCCTCGTGGGCGGGCAGTTCGAGTTCAATGCGTGCTCAGCCATCGTCGTGCCTCCTTCAGCGCGCCCAGGTTCTGCTCGACGCCTCCGTGTTCGGCCGACAACACCCCGACGGCCGCCTCCACCTGGGCGCGTGCCCGGTCGCGGTCTGCTCCCAGCGCCCATCGTGCCTGCCCCTGGCGCCAGCCAATGATGGCCATCAGGGCGGGGTCATGGCCATCGAACACGGCGTGCGCCTCAGCCAGTCGCTCGAGCGCGACCGCTGGTTTTCCCGTCGCCACCGCCAACTCGGCCAGCATCAAGCTCACCTTGCCCGCGACCCCATGGGTGGGCATCGCATCTGTAGCGATCGCTCGCGCACGCCACAGGTACTCGAAGGCCTGCTGCACGTCGTCGCGCAGCCGGGACAGCTCGGCCAGGTTTTGGAGCACGACGATGAGTTCGGCCGAGTCCACTCCGTAGTGGGCTTCGAGCACAGCGAGCCCCCCCTCGAACGCAGGCGCCGCCCGAGCAAAGTCGCCCCGGAGTGCATGCGCCGAGCCCAGGTTGACCAACATCCGCGCCCGCTCGGCGGGGTTGGCCGTCGTGGACCGGTCGAGGCGGTCGATCGCCGATGCGAACCGGTCGGCCGCGGCCCCGTGACGCCCCAACGCCATCAACGCGCCGCCCAGCGCCCCGTCCATGGTCGCGCGGTGCACGTCGTCGGCCGCCAACACGGGATCGAGCAGCGCCTGTTCACGCTCGAGGTGCTCGAGCGCCGATGCCCAGCGCCCTTGGTGGCGATCCACGAACGCAGCCCCGTTTTCGACTCGTGCCCGTTGCCGTGCCGTGCCGGTCGAGCCCATTGCCGCCCGGGCCAGCTCCAGACGCTCCCGAGCCATCTCCCCGTCACCCGCCTGCACTGCTGCCATCGCGCCGTATTGCTCGACCTGCACCCGTACGTCGGTCGACCCTGGTGCACGACGCAGCTGTGCGTGCGCATGCCGATACCAGCGCTCGGCGTCGTCGTAGCGGTGCAGCCGAACCGCGTCGATCTCCAGCAAGTCCAGCGCGATCATCTGCGCGCGCTGGTGGTCTCCCGACGCGACCGCATCGTGAAACAACCCCTCCAGCTGCGGCCGTGCCTGCGCATGCCGCCCGGCGAGCTTGCGCTCCCGCTCGGCCTCATGACGAGCATCCCGCTGCTGCGCTTGCTCCGAGTCGGCGACCTGCTGCGGCACCACAGCGGACGTCTGCACCGCAACGGCCGGCGCGGCAGGTTGGATGGCGACCAGCGCGACAGCTGCCGACAGGCCCGCCATCGCCACCCAGCCCCGGGCAGGCCGCCCCACCGAACCCAGCCGCTCGATGAGCCCCGCCATGGTCCGATGACGCGCGCGCGGACAGGTCGCCAGACCCGTGCGCAGCGCTCGAACGATGCGTCGTGGGACCCCCACCACGACCTTCGGTGCCGACGCGTCGTCGTCGACCGCGGGGATGCGACCCGTCAACGCCTCGAACAACGCCACGCAGAACGAGTACTGGTCCGAAGCGGGGGTGGGACTTGCACCCGCCCACTGCTCGGGCGCCATGTACCGCGGCGTGCCCACGACCCCCGACCCGGAGCACGAGCAGGGGTGGGAGGGCACCGTCGCCAACGCATCGTGGGCCAGCCCAAAGTCGGTCACCCGAGCGGGGCCCTCGGCCCCCAGCAACACGTTGGCCGGCTTGAAGTCGCCGTGCACCAGACCCGCGTCGTGAATCGCCTGCAGCCCGGCTCCGGCCTCCCGAAATCGTCGAAGAATCTGGACGGGCGATCGGGGTTCGTCGAGCCACGCACGCAGGTCCACACCGAGGACCCGCTCCATCACCAAGTGGACCCGCCCCCGGTGCTCCAACACGTCGTAGACGGGCACGACGAAGGGGCTGCGGACCTGCGCCATCGCGGCCGCCTCCTCCCGGAG